>NZ_JBWKXT010000006.1:0-147269 GCF_059423245.1 Pseudomonas sp. GW460-LB5 | reverse complement strand
GGCGGCGGGTGTGGCGGCGGCCGCGGCAAGGCGGGCAACTCCGGCGACGGCATGGATGACTTCGTCTTCCAGATCACCCAGGAAGAGTTTCTCGAGTTCATGTTCGAGGATCTCGAACTGCCCAACCTGGTCAAACGTCACCTGACCGGCACCGACACCTTCAAGACCGTACGCGCAGGTATAGCCAACGAGGGCAATCCGTCACGCATCAACATCGTGCGCACCCTGCGCTCGGCGCATGCCCGGCGTATTGCCCTGACCGGCAGCAGCCGCGCACTGTTGCGCGAAGCACAAAAGGAACTCGACCGCCTGCGGGTCGAGGAGCCGGACAACTTCACCGATATCCAGGAAATCGAACAGGAAATCGAGCGCCTGAAGGCACGTATTAACCGCCTGCCCTTCCTCGATACCTTCGATCTCAAATACAACCTGCTGGTCAAGCAGCCCAACCCCAGTTCCAAGGCGGTGATGTTCTGCCTGATGGACGTCTCCGGCTCCATGACCCAGGCCACCAAGGACATCGCCAAGCGCTTCTTCATCCTCCTGTACCTGTTCCTCAAGCGTAACTACGACCGCATTGAAGTGGTGTTCATCCGCCACCACACCAGCGCCCGGGAAGTCGACGAGGAAGAATTCTTCTACTCACGGGAAACCGGCGGCACCATCGTCTCCAGCGCGCTCAAGCTGATGCAGGAGATCATGGCCGAACGCTACCCGGCCAGCGACTGGAACATCTACGCCGCCCAAGCGTCGGACGGCGACAACTGGAATGACGACTCGCCAATCTGCCGCGACATCCTCTCCAAGCAGATCATGCCGCACGTGCAGTACTACACTTACGTCGAGATCACTCCCCGTGAGCACCAGGCGCTGTGGTATGAATACGAGCGCATCGGCGAAGCATTCCCCGACACGTTCGCCCAGCAGCAGTTGGTATCGGCCGGCGACATCTACCCGGTCTTCCGTGAACTCTTTCAGCGCAGGTTAGCCACATGACCGCCAGAGCACAGAGACGCCAACCCATTTCCACCGGGTCCGAGTGGACGTTCGAGCTGATCCAGACCTACGACCGGGAAATCAGCCGCCTGGCCGAACGTTACGCCCTGGACACTTACCCCAACCAGATCGAGGTCATCACGGCCGAGCAGATGATGGACGCCTATGCCTCGGTCGGGATGCCGCTGGGTTACCACCACTGGTCCTACGGCAAGCAGTTCCTCAGCACAGAGAAGTCCTATAGCCGCGGCCAGATGGGCCTCGCCTACGAGATCGTGATCAACTCCGACCCGTGCATCGCGTACCTGATGGAAGAAAACACCATGTGCATGCAGGCACTGGTGATTGCCCACGCCTGCTACGGCCACAACAGCTTTTTCAAAGGCAACTACCTGTTCCGCACCTGGACCGACGCCAGCTCGATCATCGACTACCTGGTGTTTGCCAAGCAGTACATCGCCCAGTGCGAAGAGCGCCACGGCATCGACGCTGTGGAAGACCTGATCGACTCCTGCCATGCCCTGATGAACTATGGTGTGGACCGCTACAAGCGGCCCTACCCTATCTCTGCAGAAGAGGAACGGCGCCGACAGAAAGAACGCGAGGAGCACCTGCAGCGCCAGATCAACGACCTGTGGCGCACCATCCCGAAAAGCGCCGAGCGGGGTAATGAACGCGATGATGCGCGCTTCCCCGCCGAACCACAGGAAAACATCCTCTATTTCATCGAGAAGAACGCCCCGCTACTCGAACCCTGGCAGCGTGAGGTGGTGCGCATCGTGCGCAAGATCGCCCAGTACTTCTACCCGCAGCGCCAGACCCAGGTAATGAACGAAGGTTGGGCAACCTTCTGGCACTACACGCTGATGAACGACCTGTACGACGAAGGGCTGATCACCGAAGGCTTCATGATGGAGTTCTTGCAGTCGCACACCAGCGTGGTGTTCCAGCCCGGCTTCGACAGCCCCTATTACAGCGGCATCAACCCCTACGCGCTGGGCTTTGCGATGTACACCGACATCCGCCGCATGTGCGAGAACCCGACCGATGAAGATCGCCACTGGTTCCCCGACATTGCAGGCAGTGATTGGCTATCTACCATCAAGTTCGCCATGAGCAGTTTCAAGGACGAGAGCTTCATCCTGCAGTACCTGTCACCCAAGGTGATGCGCGACCTCAAGCTGTTCAGCATCCTTGATGACGACCAGCGCGACGACCTGCTGGTGCCAGCCATTCACGATGAAGCCGGCTATCGGGTGATTCGTGAGCTGCTGGCCGCGCAGTACAACCTGGGCAACCGTGAACCGAACGTGCAGATCTGGAGCGTCGACCGTCGCGGTGACCGCTCGCTGACCCTGCGCCACCAGCAACACAACCGCAAACCGCTGGGCGACTCTACCGAGGAAGTGCTCAAGCACCTGCATCGCCTGTGGGGCTTCGATATCCACCTGGAGACCGTGCAGGGCGAGCAAGTGATGAAAACCCACCACATGCCACCCCGTGGCGAGCATGGCGAAAGTGCGGACTACGGGCGCATGGACCTGGCAGTCATTCACCATCTCTAGCGCACCGCCATAACGGCCGACGGGTTATCCTGTCGGCCGTTATGGAGAGTTGCACATGCACATCTACAAAGTCGGCGGCGCCGTGCGCGACCGCCTGCTCGGCCGCCCCGTCAGCGATACCGACTGGCTGGTGGTAGGCGCCACCGTCGAAGAAATGCACGCCAAAGGCTATAGGCCGGTAGGCGCCGACTTTCCGGTGTTCCTGCACCCGAAAACCGGCGAGGAATATGCCCTGGCCCGTACCGAGCGCAAGAGCGGGCGCGGTTATGGCGGGTTCACTTTTCACGCCAGCCCTGACGTCACCCTGGAAGAAGACCTGATCCGCCGTGATTTGACCATCAACGCAATGGCCGAGGACGAAGCGGGGACGGTGTACGACCCCCACCATGGCAAAGACGATCTGGAAAATCGAATTTTACGCCACGTTTCTCCGGCATTCGCCGAAGATCCCTTGCGCGTTCTCCGCGTTGCGCGCTTTGCTGCCCGGTATGCACCGCTGGGTTTCCGGGTTGCCGAAGAAACGCTTGCACTGATGCGCCAGATCAGTGCCTCTGGCGAACTGCAGGCGCTGACTGCCGAGCGCAGCTGGAAGGAGATCGAGCGGGCGCTGATGGAGGCAAAACCCCAGGTTTTCTTCCAGGTGCTGCGCGATTGCGACGCCCTGCCGGCCATGCTGCCTGAGCTTGTTGACGATGCACAGGCCTTGGCGGCGCTGGAGCAGGCAGCAGCGCATGAACAGCCCCTGCACGTGCGCTGGGCCTGCCTGTTGCGCGGGCTGGCACCGGCCTCGATAAAAGCCGTCAACCAGCGTCTGAAGGCACCGCGTGAGTGCCAGGAACTGGCCCTGCTGACAGGCGAATGCCTGGCGCAGGCGAATCAGGCGCTGGAGCTGCCTGCCACGGCACTGCTGGAACTGTTGCAGAAGTTCGATGTTTACAGGAGGCCGCAGCGGTTCGAGGACTTTGTGGTGGTCTGCGAGATGGCGGCGCTGGGCGATGGCGAGCAAGGTTACCCACAGGCCGATTACCTGCGAGGCGCAGCAGCGGCGGCGCGAGCGGTGGATGTGAAACCACTGGTACAGGCCGGGCTGACTGGCCAGGCCCTGGGCGAAGCGCTCAAAGCCGAGCGGCTGAAAGCGCTTGAGGCTTACCAACTCGTCTGACCTTCCCGGCCCTTTCGCGGCTAAAGCCGCTCCCACAGGTACAGCGAGAGCGCGAAATCTGCGCGGTACCTGTGGGAGCGGCTTTAGCCGCGAAAGGGCCGAAACAGGCTTAAGCGGGGGTCAGCTGCAAACCGCGCCACTCGAAGGCGACCGGGGCCAGTACCTGGTCAATCTGTGCCTCTTGCCACAACCGGGCCATGGTCTTGCCCGCGCCCGGATGCATCAGCTGAGGGGCCAGTAACGACAGCGGCCACAGCACAAAAGCGTTCTTCAGGATCTCGGCCCGAGGCAACACCAGCCCATCGAACGTGCCGTGCAGATCGTCATACATCAGCACGTCGATATCCAGCGGCAGCCCTTTGCGGTCCGGCGCGTAACGGCCATTCTCGGCCTCGATGAACTTCAATCGACGGTCCAGTTCGATCAGCGGCAGCGCGGTTTGCCCGGTCACCACGAAATTGATGAACGGCCCGCTCTTGATCCCCACCGCCTGGCTTTCGAACACCGGCGAGCAGCGCATGTCTGTGAGGATGCCCGCCAACGCATCGAGCCCGGCGCACAAATGCGCCTCACGGTCGATGTTGCTGCCAAGGCCCAGGTAAACCGTGCTCAGAGACATCCGCGCTCGATCTCCACGCCAACACCGCCACGGGCCGCTGGTACCGCACCCGGCTTGGTCAGCTTCAGCCGCACCCAAGGGATATGGAATTCTTCCATGAGCGTTGCCACCAGGCGCTCGGCAAAGGTTTCCACCAACTCGAAACGCGCCTGCTCGGCAAACGCCTGGATGCGCGCCGACACACTGGCATAGTCCAGCGCCAGGCTCAGCTCATCACCCGCTGCGGCCGGGCGGTTGTCCCAGGCAAAGCTCAGGTCCAGGCGCAAGCACTGGCGAATATCCCGCTCCCAGTCATAGGCACCGATGACGGTATCGACTTCCAGGCCTTCGATGAACACTCTGTCCAAGCACTTCTCTCCACAGCACGACAAGGGCGACTGGCGCCGTTAGAATCAGGGCGTCCTCGCCCGGAATAGTTAGCATGTTTTGGTTACTGGCGTTGCTCGCCTACCTGCTCGGCTCGCTGTCCTTCGCCATTCTCCTCAGCCGCCTTTCGGGCAGCCCGGACCCGCGTTCCAGCGGCTCAGGCAATGCCGGCGCCACCAACATGCTACGCCTGGCGGGCCGCAAAATGGCGATCCTGACCCTGCTTGGCGACCTGTGCAAGGGCCTTTTGCCGGTATTGCTCGCCCACCTTGCCGGGCTGGACCTGCACGCGCAGGCCTGGGTGGGCGTATGCGCGGTACTGGGCCACCTGTTCCCCCTGTACTTCCGTTTCCAGGGCGGCAAGGGCGTGGCGACGGCTGCCGGCATGCTCATGGGCCTGTATTTTCCGGCCGCGCTGCTGGCGATCGGCGCCTGGCTGCTGACCTTCTACCTCACCCGTACCAGCTCGCTGGCGGCGCTGATTGCCACGCCATTGACCTTGCCATTGCTGGCCTGGCGCGAGCCCGAAGCCTTGCTGCCGATCACCGTGCTGACCGTGTTGATCGTATGGCGCCACCGCAAAAACCTGCGCGACCTGTTCGCGGGGCGCGAACGGCACTTCTGAACGTTCGGCATCAAACACTACAGCGGCGGTAACTGCTCCATCGGCCAGCGTGCCTGCACGCTGATCGCCAGGTCCTGCTGCTGCCCGGCCAACAGGCGCTGGCAACCGGCGTAAGCGATCATCGCGCCGTTGTCGGTACAGAACTGCGGGCGCGCGTAGTACACGTTGCCCTTGATGCTGCCGAGCATGTCCTCGAGCGACGCACGCAAGGCCTTGTTGGCACTCACGCCACCCGCGATGACCAGGCGTTTGAGGCCAGTCTGCTTGAGCGCCCGCTTGCACTTGATGGTCAAAGTCTCCACCACCGCCTGCTGGAATGCCAGGGACAGGTCGCAACGGGTTTGCTCACTGTCGTCGCCAGCATTCTTGCATTGCTGCCAGGTGTTGAGGGCAAAGGTCTTGAGGCCGCTGAAGCTGAATTCCAGCCCCGGGCGGTCAGTCATCGGCCGCGGGAACACGAAGCGCCCAGGTACGCCCTGCTCGGCCAGGCGCGCGATTTCCGGGCCGCCGGGGTAGTTAAGGCCGATCAGCTTGGCGGTCTTGTCGAACGCTTCGCCGGCGGCATCGTCCAGGCTCTCGCCCAGCAGCTCGTACTGGCCGATGCCATCGACGCGTACCAGCTGGGTGTGGCCGCCCGAAACCAACAAAGCGACGAACGGAAACTCAGGTGGGTTTTGTTCCAGCATGGGCGCCAGCAAGTGGCCTTCCATGTGGTGCACGCCAATCGCCGGAATGTCCCACGCAAAGGCCAGCGCCTGGGCGCACGAGGCGCCCACCAGCAATGCCCCGACCAGGCCAGGACCCGCGGTGTAGGCGATGGCGTCGATCTCGGTGGCGACGCAACCCGCCTCCTCCAGCACCTGGCGGATAAGCGGCAACATGCGCTTTACGTGGTCACGCGAGGCCAGTTCGGGCACCACACCGCCAAACACGCGGTGCAGGTCAATCTGGCTGAACAGTGCGTCGGCCAGCAGGCCGCGCTCGCTGTCGTATAATGCGACGCCAGTTTCGTCGCAGGATGTTTCCAATCCCAGTACTAGCATGGGCTCGTCCCTTGTGGGGGCTGAATTCGAAGGCGCGCATGATAGTCCCCGTGTCGGACGCCGACCAGCGGTTTTCGATCAGAGGCTTTGCATTCCGGCTTGCTAAGGGTTAACATCCGCAACCCTTGAAAACCGACGTTCTCCAGCACACCTTTGTTTTGCCAGGAGCACGTCTACCCCGGTAATGAATTAAGGTAGCCCTGGATGCCAGCCGTCAAAGTTAAAGAGAACGAACCCTTCGACGTAGCTCTGCGTCGTTTCAAGCGCTCCTGCGAAAAAGCCGGTGTACTGGCTGAAGTTCGTAGCCGCGAGTTTTACGAGAAGCCGACCGCAGAGCGTAAGCGCAAAGCAGCTGCTGCTGTTAAGCGTCACGCCAAGAAAGTTCAGCGCGAACAGCGCCGCGCCGTTCGTCTGTACTAATACAGGCGTTCTACGCAAAGCTTCTGCCCTGCCCGGTTAACCACCGGGCGATGGCAGCGGTCGCTTCAAACTTGAGCAGCTAGCTCAAGGCCCTGCACAAGCTCATGCGAACTGCATACGGGGCAACCTGCCTGAAACGTCAGAGCTGGTCTTTCTTGTTGTATGACCAGACGTGCACGTCCGACTGACGGGCCCTTAGGGGCTGGCGACGAGCACACACTCCCTCACACTTCCCCAATCAGCACTCGCCCTATTCGGCGCGTGAGCGATTAGACTTGCCAGTTGCCAGATGACGAGACTGCCATGGCCGGGCTGATTCCCCAGAGCTTCATTGACGACCTGATCAACCGCCTCGACATCGTCGACGTGGTGAGTTCGCGCGTCCAGCTGAAAAAAACCGGCAAAAACTACTCCGCCTGCTGCCCGTTCCACAAGGAGAAGACCCCTTCCTTCACGGTCAGCCCCGACAAGCAGTTCTACTACTGCTTCGGCTGCGGCGCCGGCGGCAACGCCCTGGGCTTCGTCATGGACCACGACAACCTGGACTTCCCCCAGGCTGTCGAAGAACTGGCCCGCGCCGCAGGCATGGAAGTGCCCCGCGAGCAAGGGCGCCGCGACCAGAAGCCTCGCCAGCCAACCGACTCGCCACTGTACCCGCTGCTGGACGCCGCCTCGGAGTTCTATCGCCAGGCCCTGCGCGGCCACCCGACCCGCAAGGCCGCAGTGGACTACCTCAAAGGCCGCGGCCTGTCCGGAGAGATCGCCCGCGATTTCTGCCTGGGTTTCGCCCCGCCCGGCTGGGACAACCTGCTCAAGCACCTGGGGGCCGACACCCTGCAGCAAAAGGTGATGATCGATGCCGGCCTGCTGATCGAGAACGCCGAAAGCGGCAAGCGCTACGACCGCTTCCGCGACCGGGTAATGTTCCCCATCCGTGATAGCCGCGGGCGCATCATCGCCTTCGGCGGCCGGGTACTGGGCGACGACAAACCCAAGTACCTGAACTCCCCGGAAACCCCGGTGTTCCACAAGGGCCAGGAACTGTACGGGCTGTACGAGGCGCGCAAGCACAACCGCAACCTCGACGAAATCATCGTCGTCGAGGGCTACATGGACGTCATCGCGCTGGCTCAGCAGGGCCTGCGCAACGCCGTGGCCACCCTTGGCACCGCCACCAGCGAAGAGCACCTCAAGCGTTTGTTCCGGGTAGTGCCCAGCGTGCTGTTCTGCTTCGACGGCGACCAGGCCGGGCGCAAGGCCGCCTGGCGTGCGTTGGAGTCAACCCTGTCGAACCTGCAGGACGGCCGCCGCGCGCGCTTCCTGTTCCTGCCCGAGGGCGAAGACCCAGACAGCCTGGTGCGTGCCGAAGGCACCGATGCCTTCAAGGCCCGCATCAACCAGCACGCCCAGCCGCTGGCCGATTACTTCTTCGAGCAACTGGGCGCTGAAGCCGACCCGCGATCACTGGAAGGCAAGGCGCACATGGCGACCCTGGCCGCACCGTTGATCGAAAAGATCCCCGGGGCCAACCTGCGCCAACTGATGCGCAACCGCCTGAAAGAAATCACCGGCCTGGACCCACAACAGGTCGAGCAACTGGCGCAACAAGCTCCGCCAGCCAGTAGCGTGCCGGACTACGACCCTGGCTACGACTACGATGCCATGGCCAGCTACACCCCTGATTTCGGCGACATGCCGCCGCAGCACGACTTCGCCCCCGCTCAGCAGGAACCGGCATGGAAGCCGAACAAGGGCGGCGGTAAAAAGCAGTGGAGCGACAAACCCTGGGACAAGAACCGCAAGGGCGGCAAGCCCTGGCAGCAACGTGACGAAGCGCCACCGCGCGTGCCAGCACCGGTCGAACCACCTACCCTGGCGGCCCTGCGCACCCTGCTGCACCACCCGTTGCTGGCCGGAAAGGTCGAAGATGCCAGCCACTTTGCCGACGAAGAACACCTGTACAGCCAGCTGTTGGTGGCATTGATCGAAGCCGCACAGAAAAATCCTGGGCTAAGCTCAATGCAGCTGATTGCACGTTGGCATGGCACCGAACAGGGCCGCCTGCTGCGGGCCCTGGCGGAAAAGGAATGGCTGATCGTGGCCGACAACCTTGAACAACAGTTTTTCGACACTATAACTAGCTTGTCCGCCCGCCAACGCGAGCGCAGCCTGGAACAACTGCTCAGGAAATCACGTCAAAGTGAATTGACCAGCGAGGAAAAAACCCAGCTCCTCGCCTTGCTGAGCCGGAAAGTTCCCGCACAAACGCCGACCTCATCTGGCGCGTGAGGCCCATGCTCGGGTATAATCCTCGGCTTGTTTTTTGCCCGCCAAGACCTTCAGTGGATAGGGTGTTATGTCCGGAAAAGCGCAACAGCAGTCTCGTATCAAAGAGTTGATCACCCGCGGTCGTGAGCAGGGCTACCTGACTTACGCGGAGGTCAACGACCACCTGCCTGAGGATATTTCAGATCCTGAACAGGTGGAAGACATCATCCGCATGATCAACGACATGGGGATCAACGTATTCGAGAGTGCTCCGGATGCGGATGCCCTTCTGTTGGCGGAAGCCGACACCGACGAAGCAGCGGCCGAAGAAGCCGCTGCTGCGTTGGCGGCAGTTGAAACCGATATCGGCCGCACGACTGACCCGGTGCGCATGTACATGCGCGAAATGGGTACCGTCGAGCTGCTGACCCGCGAAGGCGAGATCGAAATCGCCAAGCGTATCGAGGAAGGCATCCGTGAAGTGATGGGCGCCATCGCCCACTTTCCGGGTACTGTCGATTACATTCTCAGCGAATATGACCGCGTCACCACCGAGGGTGGCCGCCTGTCCGACGTGCTCAGCGGCTACATCGACCCTGACGACAACATCGCCGCGCCGACCGAAGAGGTGCCGATCCCTGGCGCCAAGGCCGCAGCCGCGAAGGAAGAGTCCGACGACGAAGAGGAAGAGTCCGAAGGCAGTGACGACGAGGAAGAGACCGAGAGCGGTCCGGACCCGGTAGTCGCAGCCCAGCGTTTCGGTGCGGTATCCGACCAGCTTCAGGCGACTGTCAAGGTCGTGAAGAAGAACGGTCGTGCCCACAAGGAAAGCATCGAGGCCCTGCAAGCCCTCGCCGACCTGTTCATGCCGATCAAGCTGGTACCCAAGCAGTTCGAGGTGCTGGTAGAACGTGTTCGTGATGCACTGAACCGTCTGCGTCAGCAAGAACGCGCCATCATGCAGCTGTGTGTGCGTGATGCCCGCATGCCGCGTGCCGACTTCCTGCGCATGTTCCCCAGCAACGAAACCGACCAGACCTGGAGCGGTGACCTGGCCAAGCGCAACACCAAATGGGCTGCCGCCCTGGGTGAAAAGGACGCCGCCATCGTTGCTTGCCAGCAGAAGCTGATCGACCTTGAGACCGAAACCGGCCTGACCGTTGCCGAGATCAAGGACATCAACCGTCGCATGTCGATCGGCGAAGCCAAGGCCCGCCGCGCCAAGAAAGAAATGGTCGAGGCGAACCTGCGTCTGGTGATTTCCATCGCCAAGAAGTACACCAACCGTGGCCTGCAGTTCCTTGACCTGATCCAGGAAGGCAACATCGGCTTGATGAAGGCGGTGGACAAGTTCGAATACCGTCGCGGCTACAAGTTCTCGACCTACGCCACCTGGTGGATCCGGCAGGCGATTACCCGCTCGATCGCCGACCAGGCACGCACCATCCGTATTCCGGTGCACATGATCGAGACGATCAACAAGCTCAACCGTATTTCCCGCCAGATGCTGCAGGAAATGGGTCGCGAACCGACCCCGGAAGAGCTGGGCGAGCGCATGGAAATGCCTGAGGACAAGATCCGCAAGGTACTGAAGATCGCCAAAGAGCCGATCTCCATGGAAACCCCGATCGGTGACGACGAAGATTCGCACCTGGGCGACTTCATCGAGGACTCGACCATGCAGTCCCCGATTGATGTGGCCACGGTCGAAAGCCTCAAGGAAGCCACCCGTGACGTGCTCTCGGGCCTGACTGCACGCGAAGCCAAAGTGCTGCGCATGCGTTTCGGTATCGACATGAACACCGACCACACCCTCGAAGAGGTGGGCAAGCAGTTTGACGTAACGCGTGAGCGGATCCGTCAGATCGAAGCGAAGGCGTTGCGAAAACTGCGCCACCCGACTCGCAGCGAGCACCTGCGCTCCTTCCTCGACGAGTGATGACAAAACCCCGGCCCAGGCCGGGGTTTTTCTTTTCTGCCTTTTGAAGCACTCGCGGTCCCTGTAGAAGCAGCCTTGTGCTGCGAAGAGGCCATCCGGGTCACCGAACACCTCCGCCCATACCGGCCCTTTCGCAGCACAAGGCTGCACCTACACGTATCTCGCTTACCCCACGCTTGCGCAATGCCCGTCTACACTCGACGTCAGACCCCAAGAATGCGAGGCTGCTATGCCACTTATGCCGGCCATTCTGTTGCTGCTCCTGATTCTGTGGAACACGACGGCCGGCGCCCTGACCCTGACAGACGAGGAAAAAGCCTGGTTGGCTGCCCACCCGCAGCTGAGCCTGGGTGTAGACGCCTCTTGGCCACCGTTCGAGTTTCGCGACCAGGAGGGCCGGTACCAGGGATTGGCCGCCGATTACATCGCTGCGATCCAGCAACGCCTGGGCGTGACGCTCAAACCGGTCGAGCCCAGCAGCTGGACCGAGGTACTGGCGCAGGCACGGGATAACCGCATCGACCTGCTGCCAGGCATCATGTCCACACCCGAACGCCAAGGCTACCTGGCCTTCACCCGTCCGTACCTCGACTTCCCGATCGTCATCCTCGCCCACAAAGGCGGTGTCCAACCGCGCAAACTGGACGACCTGTATGGCCTGAAGATTGCCGTAGTCGAAAATTACGCCCCGCACGAACTGCTGCGTACCCATCACCCCGACCTCAACCTGGTGGCGCTGCCCAATGTCAGCTCCACACTGCAGGCCTTGGCTACCGATCAAGTGGACGCGGTGGTCGGCGACCTGGCGTCAAGCATCTGGAGCCTGCGACAGCTCAAGCTCGACGGCCTTTACGTCAGTGGTGAAACGCCCTACCGCTATCAGCTGGCCATGGCCGCACCACGTGACAACAAAGTGCTGGTGGGCATTCTGGACAAAGTCATGGCTGACATGAGCAGCGGCGAAGTCAGCCAGATCCAGCAGCGCTGGGTGGGTAACGTGGTCGACCAACGGATGTTCTGGTCCGACCTGCTGGTATATGGCTTGCCAACAGTCCTTTTGCTGATGGCCGTTCTGGCCGTGGTCATCCGTATCAACCGCCGCCTCAGCTCGGAAATTTCCCGGCGCATCGCCCTGGAGCAGGAGCTGCGCAGCAGTGAGTACCACTACCGCGGCCTGGTCGAGAGCCTGTCAGCCATCGCCTGGGAAGCCGACGCCAACGACTTCACCTACAGCTATGTCTCACCGCACGCCGAAGACTTGCTGGGTTACCCGCTTGGCGACTGGCTCAAACCGGGCTTCTGGCGCAGCATCCTGCACCCGGAGGACGCGCTCTGGGCGCAGGCATACTGCGACAGCGAAACCGCAGCCGGACGCGACCACAGCCTGGACTATCGGGTGATACGGGCCGACGGTCAGCCATTGTGGATACGCAACATTGTCAGCATGATCGAACACGGGCACCAGCCGGTGATGCGCGGGCTGATGATCGACATCAGCGAAACCAAGCGCACCGAGGACGCCCTGCGTCTTTCCGAGCAAAAGTTTGCCTCGGTGTTCCAGCAGTGCCCCGACATTCTACTGATTGCCCGCCACAGCGACGGCTGCCTGCTGGAGGTGAACGAAGCCTTCGAAGAGCAGATTGGCCTGAACCCGGACCAGGTGCTTGGCCGCAGCGCCACCGACCTGAACCTGTGGGGCGTCGAAGGCTCCGGCCCGCCGCTGCTTGAGCGCCTGCACCAAGGTGGCATCCGCAACCTTGAGATGAGCTTTCGCCGCAGTAATGGCCAACTCTTCACCGGCCTGACTTCGGCCGAAACCTTCGAACTGGACGGCACCCCCGCGCTGGTAGTGGCCGTTCGCGACATCAGCCAGCTCAAGGAGACCCAGCAGCAGCTGCAAACTTCAGAAGAAAAGTTCGCCAAGGCCTTCCACGCCTCGCCCGACGGCCTGCTGCTGTCGCGCCAGAGCGACGGTTTGCTGCTTGAGGTGAACGAAGGCTTCTGCCGTCTGACCGGCTATGACCTGAACCCGACGATCGACCAGACCTCGCTGGACCTGGGTATCTGGGTCGACCTCAACGAACGCAAACGCCTGGTCGACCAGCTCAACCGCGACGGTTTCGTGCGTGACTTCACCTGCCACATCCGCCGCAGCGACGGGCAGGTCCGCCTGTGCGAGCTGTCCGCCAGGCCCCTGCCGATTGCCGGCGTCGACTGCATGCTGACCATCGCCCGCGACATCACCGAGCGCCACCTGATGCAGGAAAAACTGCAACTGGCCGCCACCGTGTTCGAGAACACTGCCGAAGGCGTGCTGATCACCGATATCGACCAGCGCATCAGTGCCGTCAACCGTGCCTTCAGCGAAATCACCGGCTACAGCGAAATCGAAGCCCTCGGCCAGACCCCGCGCCTGCTTGCATCCGGCCAGCACGACAGCGCCTTCTATGCCGCCATGTGGCACCAGCTTACCGCCGAGGGTCACTGGCAAGGCGAGATCTACAACAAGCGCAAGAACGGCGAACTGTACCCCGGCTGGCTGACCATCAGCGCCGTGCGCAACAGCGAACGCGAGATCACTCACTTCGTGGCTGTGTTCGCCGACATTTCCAGCCTCAAGCATGCCCAGGCCAAGCTCGACTACCAGGCCCACCACGACCCGCTGACCGGCCTGCCCAACCGTGCCTTGTTCGAGAACCGCCTGCAGGCCGTGCTCACCTGCGCGCAGGTGTCCAACCGCCAAGGTGCGGTGCTGTTCCTCGACCTCGACCGCTTCAAGCACATCAACGATAGCCTTGGCCACCCGGTCGGCGACTTGCTGCTCAAGGGCATTGCCCAGCGCCTGAAGGAGCAGGTGCGTGACGTCGACACCGTGGCCCGCCTGGGCGGCGACGAGTTCATCATCCTGCTGCCCGGCCTGCACAAGCCCAGTGACGCCAGTACCATCGCCAACAAGCTGCTGGCCTGCTTCATCGCACCGTTCCAGGCCGGTGAGCATGAGTTTTTCACCAGCGCCAGCATCGGCATCAGCCTTTATCCACAGGATGGCAGCGACGTTGCCACACTGATCCGCAACGCCGATGCTGCCATGTACCGCTCCAAAGCCAAGGGCCGCAACCGCGTCGAGGCCTACACCCGCGACCTCACCGCCCAGGCCAGCGAACGGATTGCTCTGGAACACGAACTGCGCCGTGCCGTCGAACGCAACGAAATGAGCCTGTGCTTCCAGCCCAAGCTCAGCCTCAAGACCCAGAGCCTGGTCGGCGCCGAGGCGCTGATCCGCTGGAGCCACCCGACCTTTGGTGAAGTGCCCCCGGAGCACTTCATCCACCTGGCGGAGGAGAACGGCACCATCCTCCAGCTCGGCGACTGGGTATTGGAACAGGCCTGCCAGCAGATGCAGGCCTGGAAGCAGCACTACGAACCCTTCGGCCCCTTGTCGATCAACCTCGCGGGCGCCCAGCTACGCCAGCCACACCTGGCACGGCGCATCGAACAGTTGCTCAAGCATCACCAACTCAAGGCAGGTGACTTGCAGCTGGAGATCACCGAAAACTTCATCATGAGCCAGGCTGAAGAGGCCCTGGCCGTGCTGTACCAGTTGAAAAAACTGGGCGTGCAACTGGCCATCGACGACTTTGGCACCGGCTATTCATCGCTGAGCTATCTCAAGCGCCTGCCGCTGGACATTCTGAAGATCGACAAGTCGTTCATCCGCGGCCTGCCCGACGACCCGCACGATGCCGCCATCGCCCGTGCAATCATTGCCCTGGGCCGCAGCATGCAACTGACCATCATTGCCGAAGGTGTGGAAAACCAGGCCCAGCAACGCTTCCTGGCGGCCGAGGGCTGCGAGCAGATCCAAGGCTACATCGTCAGCCTGCCACTGCCGCCCAAGGAGTTCGCGACAGCGTTTCTTCGCATAGCACTATCGGATCTTTCAGATGGCACAGGTGCGAAACCCCCGTTATAATCCGGCCACTTACTGAGGGCCTATAGCTCAGTTGGTTAGAGCAGAGGACTCATAATCCTTTGGTCCACGGTTCTTATGTGGTACGAATGCCAGTGTGGTATTTGAAGCCCATTTTTGTTAGTTTGTAATGCCTCAGTGCCACTGTAGCTCAATCGGTTAGAGCATCCGACTCATAATCGGCAGGTCGAGGGTTCGATTCCCTCCAGTGGCCCCATACCCCAGCAAAATCAACCAGTTACCGCACTCCTCAGAAGGTCAATGACCACGCTGACGGAGCTTTCTGCGTTCCAAAAATTCGCCAATTTGAGATTTCGATCTTGACATGGCAAGTGCAACACCCAAAGCTAAAAAGGGTGTGGTATTTGGAACGAGAGCTCATGAAAAATTTCATCCTGGTCGATGCGCCACTGACGAGTGAAGCGAACTACCTCCTGCTTCATCTCGACCCTGGCATCCCCGACGAGGCGCGGGAGTTTAAACCGTTCACCGACTACACGGCATGGCTGGCACGTAGAGGCTATGCCCCCAACACTGAGAAGGCCTACTCGGAACACGTCGGGCGGTTCGTCGATTACGTCTACGAGGCGTCAAAGACCCCATTTCCTGCAGATGTCGAGGTCACCATTGAGACCATCATCTACAGCTACCAGGCTTTTCTGATGTTTGGGACAGGAGCCTCGAACCCGATAGCGAAGACGCTGGCCTACAGCTTGGGGAAAGTCAGGCTCACAGGGCAAAGCTCAATCGCGCAGACCATTGAGTCGTCGATCCGATGGTTTCTGCAGGTAGCAGAGTCGAAGAATATTTCGGCGCCTGACCAGCTGTTCAGTCGGTTTTACTCGAGCCGCGCTGAGTACCGAAGCCAGTACGAGCTCTCTGCCCAGAAGGCCAATTCCTGGATGGCCGCAGTCATTCGTGATTCGCTCAACTCAGTCCTGCCAAAGCGCAAGAAAGACAGGCTGTTTGCTCAAGCGGGACGAAGGGACAGGAAAAATGACAAGCAGCCATTCAAGACCCTTCCATTCCCCATCGAACGATCCGTCGACCTGGTCAAGCAGGCCAAGCCTGGGAAATCCAAGACCTTCTACCGCGACATGACTCTGTACGCCCTTCTTGGTGCGACAGGCGCCCGCTCCAGCGAGGCCCTGCAGGTGAGAATGCCAGACATCGATGATGACGCGTTCGCCGTGTTTCTTCGCGACCCATTTGCGAGGAAGACACCTGGCCTCACTGAAGAGGAGCACAAGCTTCTCTCCTGGAAAGGCCGAGAGACTGAGATCACCTTCATGATTGAGCCATTCGCTCGAATATTCTGGGAGAGCCTCGAGAAGTACCTGGCCCTCGAATACAACGCCAGCGTTGGCCATGATTTCCTCTTTCAAAACACTGACGGCAGGCCTTTCTTCGCAAGCGACAGGAGCAGTCGCGACAAAACCTTCAAGAAGTATGCGTTGAGGGCAGGCTTGCCGGACGTCACAGGCATCAGCCCTCACTCACTTAGGCACATGTACGGAACCTACACGCTGAATTACATGCCCGTCCCTGGTCAGAGCATTCCTGGCCTACCCATTACCTACGTGAAGATTCTGATGGGGCACGCCAGTATCACGTCCACGATGAAGTACGCGAAGCACGATACCGACATCATCGATGCCTACATCCAGCACGCGAACCAGCACGTCACCCAAAGGGGCGATGCCTCCTTTAAGACAATCCGCGAGGAGTTCTTCATGCGTCAGCTTGAGGTGTTGAAGGACGAAGCGAACCGCATTGAAGGGGCAAAAAATGATTAACCTGACCAAGGACATCCAGATCATCAAGACTGGAGAGGCCTTGGAGCGGTCGATCAAAGAGGCGATCACCAAAGCCAAGGCATGCGTCTGCAGAGAGCTGTTCGATACGAACTACATCTCTCCAAGCAAGGTAACAAGCGGTGCCCGCAACGAATACTACAACGCATCCATCGTGCGTCTATTCGATGATCACCTGAGCGCTTCTAATGCCCCCGTCTACGACGAGGCGTGGGTGCGTAACGCCTTGGCCTGCACAAAGAAGACTGCCGCTCTGGCAGTTGCGAAACAGGTGGTTCCGAAAGCGTCTGTCGACTGGCTCAACAAATCCTCCCTGGAGAGGCTGAGCAGAGACTGCATTTTGATCCTTCACTTCCTCTGGCAAGAGCGGGCCGTCTTACTTCCGGCTGACCTGAGGAAGCCTACAGTTCACAACGAGGACGCAGGCACCAATTACTTTGAGTTCGCTGCAGCATCTTACACCGAGGTGCTGGCATTCGTGAGCCAGCCATTTGTCTCACATGTCGCTTATGAAGGCATTCCAGACATCCTCTCTGTAATGAAGCCTACAGCTGTCAAGAACTTTGAGTGGTATGCATGGCGGATGATTCGCTGCACAGACTGGCATCGAATCGAAGACATCAATCCAGATGACATCTCGGACTTGGTCGACCACTTGGTCTTGATGCGCAGAGGTGATATTGACTGGTTCAAATACCCTATTGCCCCAGCCGCATTCTGGAACTACGTTCAGAGGTTGTATCCTGACAGGTGTAGCCAAGTCGCTCTTCGCGCTAAAAATGATTTACACGCGAGCAGAAAAGCACTGGTCTCGGGTGAGTATGACTACCCTGATGAGCACAAGGATAGCGTAGAGTCCTGGTTGAAATATCAGGGCAAATTCACCGAACTGCAGAAGTCTCGAGGAATTAAGTCTTTTAGCGCATACAACAAAAGCTTTGCTGTCCTGAACACCTGGTTATTCGGAGAGTATCCTACTGCCACAGGATTGACTCCTCCTCACCCAGGTGAGTTGAATAGAAGACACATGGAAGGCGATGGCTTCACAGGCTTTCTGACTTTTCTTCGCAGAGGCCGGTCAAACACAACCGTCCAGCAAATCATGTATCATATTGTCACTTTGTTTAACTACTTAGTGGCAAACTCGAGCGCAGACGAAAAGCTTGCCGGCTTCGTTTGCCCGATACTGGAGATTGATTATCCCATCGTCAGAAGAAGCAACAGCTCCAATAAGCCGGCATTTCATTCAGAGCATTTCCCGTACCTCCTGCAATACTGCTATGCAATTGAATCATTCACAACATATGTTGCAGAAAAAGTTTATGACGAGCAGATAAATCTGTTCGACAAAGAATACAGGGCCGACATCGAAACCAAAAACTGGAACGAGGCCCAAAAAGTAATTCAAACTGAAAAGCTTGGATATATCCCTGTTGTATTTTATCGAAATCCATCATTCGATGCTTCGCTGCCAAAGTCTGAAGTTAACCGCCCCATGAAATATGAGGCGCTACGACTTCTGCCAAGGTTCGTTGTACCAATTATTGAGCACACAGTAGAGCGCAACGACAAGTGGGTGTTCTACCCACAGCCAAACTACATAAGACATAACATTGTTGCCCTAGAGACAGGCATTCGAAGCATCCACATTCGGTGGTTGGAGAAGCGCACCTATGCCAAGCATATTGATCGGTCGAGGCCTCTCCCTCCACTTTGTAAGCTGCACATCAATACCGACAAAGTAAACGGCCCGTGGGATGCCACTGTTTCGAAGTCGGTTATTGAGCTACTGGATCGCCAAAAGGCGATGATCCCCTGGTTCAACGACCCGTCAATGGAAGTCGAGACTTGGTATGACTACCATGAGGACAACGAGCACGGAAAAATCATCACGCTTTTCCCCAAGGGAGAAACTCCTGGTGTGCTGACTCCAGAGGCCTATGGGAAATATTTCAAAAGGCTAATCTATTCCTTTGACCTTTTCTGTAGATACCAACTGGGAATTGATCCGACGAACTCAATGCCTGAGGCGCTGGGCGACCTGGAAACAATCGACGAGCCTATCGACTACTTGGCGGCGGTGAAGCTTGAGGGGCAAGCCTGCAAGCTAATCGAGCACACCCCACATTCCTGCAGGGTGTCTGTAGTATCTGAGTTCATCAGGGTCTTGCCACCGCACATTATTGGGAACTTCATCACTGGCCATGCCACTGTTGAACACGTCATGTATTACGCCAAAGTCGACCCTGAGTATCTGAAGACAGTGTCTCAGTACCAGAAGATGAGCGTCGAGCAGGGCTTGCTCGTTGAGCGCCCAGCGATGTCTATGATCAAGGCTGAAGACCCTGCTTCGAAGTTGCAGCAGGCTTTCCGAAGAGACAAAGCACAGTCCCTGAGTGACTTTGGGGCAATCTCATTCGACCGTGAGACCAAAGACGATGTGGTATCTGGCGTGAGGGCTGCAAAGCAGCGCCCCATCGAGTCATTGGCCTTCATGCCTACTCACATTTGCCCGTTTGGAAATCACTGCCCTGCGGACGTCATAAAAGACCTGGGTGCCATACCAGGCGTGAGTATGCCATGCGGGGGGTGTTACTACTCGGTCAAGACTGTCGACCATCTGCCCAGGATCTACGGCGTCATCCGTGTGATGACTGACGAATGCAGCGAGTTGGAAGCTCATATCGCCGAGGCCAAAAGGAACGGTGCATCGCCTGAAAGCCTCATGCAAAAAGTCAATCGCCGAAAATTCCTCGCGGCAGAGATCATCTCGTGGAGCATTACTGCTCACTGCCTTGAGCAAATGCATAGCGAGATCAAAACACGTGAGAACTTCCTTGTAGAAAAGCCTGAGATCGTGTCTGAGCGACTGGAACGCTTGGAGTTGAAAGACGGCTCACTTGCCAACCTGATTGCTCGCACAGCGGAAGCCAAGTCACATGCAGAGTATTTCACCCCACAGTTGGATAAACAGATCCAGGTCGCGAGAAACAAGCTTCTGGCGTTCACTGGGAATTTTAACCGCCTGTTGCAAGAAGCTCCCACAGGGTTCACGTTGATCGATGAATTCAGGGGTCTGATTCGGTCTACGTGTGAAGTCCTCGGTCTTTCAATGCACGAACTGAGTGATGCATTGGCTCAGCCAATGGCCCTGGAGCGCCCTACGGCGATCCTGAAGCTAATTTCTAGCCCTGGAGGTGTCCCTGCATGAGCAAAGGAGCTAAAAAGGGCCAGAATCGCTTTGCTGGCTCTCAAAAGCGGAATCGCGACTACAGGATCACACGAATCAAAGAAGAGGTCATTCCTAAGCTGAAAGCTTTCGTAGGGAAAACCTCGTTCGATGGGATTACTCCTTACTCTAGGTTCTGTGCCGAGCTTTACAATGACGGTCTACCTGTAAACGAAAAGAAAATTGGCTACAGAACTCTAGTACAGAGCACTGACTATTGGGCGCTCATCGGGCCTATCTTCTACAAGCACTGGGATTCCGCTGGGAACATGGAGTCGAAGAAGGACAAGCTTGTCGGAAAACTGGCTGTTCAACGAGCAGACCAGCTTCAAGCTGAGGCCGAGAGACTGAGGAAGGAGGTTGAAGCTCTTCGCTCTGCCCTCCGTAGCCATGGTGCGTCACCGACGGCCCTACCGGACACAAAGCATGTGGATCAAGGCTTCATGTCGAAGTTTGATAAAACCTGCCGAGCTCTGAAATTAGTGCTTGATAAAAGTGACGGTATGTTCACGGTTGACATTCAGGCCAAGAAGATCAGCTGCACTTTCGACGACCTTGAACCAGTTGAGGGGCTAGTGCCGACTGAGGTCGTCGAGCCATTCATCATGTGGTTGAAAGCAAAAGAGACAGGCCATGGCGAGCAGTGATTTGAAGAGTTCCCCATTCGAGCGGTACAGAGACTATGTCATGCAGCTCGAGCAGGCTGGCAAAAAGTTTCCTGTGAACCAGTTTGGAGATGTCAACTTCAGCAAGATTGCTGACGAGTGCGGCAATCGCCGGCAGTGGTTCTCAGAAAGCGCCAAGAAAGTCTTTTGCCCGCAGGGAGACACCCTTGAGCAGGTGATCGCCAAGGATATTCGTCGCATTGGCAGCGAGTTTTGCGCACCTAAAGACGCTGAGTCTGTGCTTGTGGACATCGCGGATTCGAAGAGCAAGGAAGCCAGCCGGCTGCGTTCCATGCTGGAGCAGAAATCGAAGGAAAACGAACTGCTACGAGATCAGGTAGAGCGTCTCTCAGCCGAGGTACGTATGCTTCGTTCGACTGCAGCTGAGCTCAGCAGCCAGCAGGAGATGATGATTGATTCTGGGCGGTCATTCATCTTATGAGCAACCTGTCGAGTGTCGTGCAAGTAAGCTCAGTGAAGCCTGGCAGCATCGGCGGGGCCATCTTCTCTGGCCGTATCATTGGTGAGAATAAGATCTTCACCTGCAAGGCCAGCTACAAAATAATCACTCGTGTCCCCCAGCCAGGCGAGTGCTGGCAAGTCAAAGGATCGATTGCTGGTCACGATCAGTTCAGGAATTTTGTTCTGGTCGAAAGCTGCCATATCGTTAACCTGCCTGTGGCCGCATACATCGAGCGCCTGCTCATTAAGCATCCAGCATTCCGGGGGCTAGCATTTGGTAAGGCCAAAGTAGCGAAACTCGTTAGGGAATTCGGTGCTGAGAACCTAGCTCAGACCCTGACTGCTGGGAGAGCCAGTCACTTAGCTGAAGTGATCAATGCTGATCTGGCGCAGAAACTGGTAGATGCTTGGGCATCACTGCAGAACGAGATCTCAACCATTGAGTTCCTCATGGAGCATGATTTCGACCCTGGTCTTGCCAAAAGTATTCTGAAGGTTTGCCAGACAGACACTGTGGAGCGCCTCAAGCGCAATCCTTACAGCCTGGTGGCGTTTCATGGTGTTCATCCGAATCTATGGAGAACTGTAGAGGCTGCGGCATCCAAACTGAGGATCAAGCCAGATGACCCGCGCAGGTTGGCAGGGTTGGTCGAATACCTGCTGTATATCCGCCTGGATCAAGGCCACACCGCTTGCTCAGTTGATGACCTGAAAGCTCAACTGACGCAAAAAGTCCCGTCTCCGGGGCTGGTCGACCTGTCCATAACCTCTGCTCTTGATAGACGTGCCGTGTGCGTCAAAAAACTCCACGGAGTGACTTTCATACAGCCGCTGGGTGCTGCGCTTGTCGAGAGTCAGCTTGAGCAGCGTGTCGCATCCTTGTTGTCCGCTCAGACGTCTCTCCTCCATGGTTCGCCTCAAGAGCTTACCAAGGCCATTGAAGACTATTGCGCACAGATTGAGACCTCCTCTGGCCACTCGCTCACGCCGGAGCAAAAGGGCGCTGTGCTAATGGCACTTACGAACCGAATCAGTACGCTCACTGGGTTCGGAGGCACGGGAAAGACAACCGTACTGAAGGCCATCGTCGATATCGCTTCGGAGTACCGCCCAGTACATGTCCTGGCTCTGAGCGGAAAAGCCAAGGAGCGAGCAAGGGAGGCGACTGATCGAGACACCTATACGATCCACAGCTTCCTGATCAAAATCAGCAGTGAGTCGTCTGGTCTTAGCAGCGGTGGAGACCCGCTTGTAATCATCGACGAGGCCAGCATGGTCGACATCGCGCTGATGCTCAAGCTACTCAATGCATTTGCCAAGAAGGAGCTTTCACTTCTCCTGGTCGGCGATACTGGTCAGCTATCCCCGGTAGGGTACGGAGTCTTCTTTCACGCGCTGGCCAAGTCGAAGGCGATACCGTCAACTCACCTGACCAAGGTTCACAGGACAGTAGGCGATAGCCACCTGCAGAAGATCGCCATGCAGGTTCGCTCAGGGCAAATTAGCACTCTGCCGATCTGGAATGGTGAGCGCGATGGCGTATACCTCATTCCCTGCGCGACCACCCAGGATCTGCTTACCCATTTGACTCGAATCAAGCGGATCATCCCTGATGCTCAGATCCTGACGCCGCACATGTCAGATCGCATGCCGGACTCTGGCCACAAGATCAACAATCATCTGCAGAGTGTCCTTCAGCACACGGACGAGACGCCAGGCATCTTGATGGGCAAATACTGGCTTCGTGTTAACGATCCCGTCATCGTCACCCAGAACAGTTACGAGCATAACCTGTTCAACGGAACCACTGGCGTGATGTCAGGCGTGACAGCCATCGATGGCGAGATCGCAGGCATGTTCACCTTCAATGGAGTCGAAGTGACTCTTTCCCGGATGGACTTGTTCCTGCTGGGGGTCAAGCTTGCCTACGCGATCTCCATCCACAAAGCACAAGGCAGCGAGTACCAGACCTCCATCATCTGCTCCCTGAGCCAAAGCGAATTCGTAGAGCGCAGCATGCTGTACACCGGCATCTCACGATCCAAGCGCCTGGCCTTGATTCTGAGCACCCAGGAGCTCGTGCAGCGGGGTGTGGCTCGACCGAACCGCAGCGATACCCTCTGCGTTGGCTTCTCGGTTTGATTTGAGCGGCCACAAGCCCCTCCACCGAATCTGAATTGTCAAAAAAAATCACGGAGTGTCTACCTGTGCGCAGCACGGGTAGAAACCGTTATTTTTATTGACAACACCTCGTCGAGCGAAGCGAACAGCCTTGGCTCTGGAAGTGGTTAGGCTCTGCCTCACCGCTTCCCGAGCCCCTCGGGCGGCGCAGAGCGGGGTCTGGGGCAGGGCCCCAGGGTGTTGCTCTCGGGCCGAAATAATTTTCAAAAATTGTCACATATAAATGCCACACCGGTGTTGCATTTATAAAATCGTGCTGCTAGGATTCGCTCATGGTTGAGAAACACACGGTTCATGGGCCTTGTGAGAGCACCTAGACCGGACGGACAGTATCCGACCGGACAATTTGTGCACCACATAAGGGTTCAAGTCCGTGTGGGCCCACCACATACGAAAGCCGCGCAAATGCGCGGCTTTTTTTTGCCTGTAGACCAACTGCGCAAACACGCCCGCTTTTTCCGTGCACACCCTGCCCCGGGTCGCTGCTGCATGTGCCGGGCATGACGCCGGGCCAGGCCGCCGCGGGGGTCAAGAGAAAGCGCAGCTTGTTGTCCTTGAGTACACGGCACTCCGGCCTTGCCCTGATTGCCACTCGCTGGCTAGGCTAGCAGGCCAACCGAAGAGACTCGCCATGTCGGATTCCCGCTCCATCACGCTGGATGAAATCGATCGCCAACTGATCGCCCTGCTGCAAATCAACGCCCGCGAAAGTGTCGCCACCCTCGCCCGCCAGCTGGGTATCGCCCGCACCACCGTCAATTCGCGCCTGGAGCGTCTGGAGAAGAACAAGGTCATCTCCGGTTATGGCGTACGTCTGGGTCAGCGGGTGCTGGGTGGCGGGCTGCAGGCGTATGTGGGGATCAAGGTGCAGCCGCGCTCCGGCAAGGAAGTGGTACGCCGCCTGAGTGCCATGGGCCAGGTGCAGCAGCTGTGTGCGGTAAGCGGCGAATTCGACTATGTGGCCTGGCTGCTTACGGACTCACCTGAGCAACTGGACCAGTTGCTCGACCAGATCGGCAGTGTCGACGGGGTGGAAAAAACCACCACGTCGATCATTCTCAGCAGCAAGGTGGATCGCGGACAGCCGCTCTGATCAATCAGGCCTCCTGGCCGTCGAGCAGCCCCTCCAGAATCGCCGAAAGGCTCTCGGCAGAATGCTGCATCGACCAGACGATGTCTCGGCTACGCTCGGGGGCGTGGTGCTGGGCGTAGTCAGTGGCAATCTGGTTGAGGCCACGGGCCAGCAGGCAGGCGTGGACTAGAGCGTCGGCGGCGTCGATGCCAGGACGGATGGCGAATAGCGGCGGGTGGCTGGATTCGCAGTTGCAGAAGGGCTTTTCAGCGGTGGGTTGCAGTTTTACAGGTTGATCGGGCAAACGGTCAGTCATGGTATAGCCTCCAGATCACAGGGATGACTGGCGGCCAATCGCTTCCTTCTCACGGGAATTGGGTGGCAGCCATGCGCGAGGTGAGAACCGGCGAACTTGGAGGCGCATACCCGGCCAGGCAAAGCCTGCCCGCGCACAGCTGCCATAACAGTGCGCCTCTAGAAAGATCAGCGGGTTCTCACGCCCGATCACCGAATTTTCGGCGACCCGGTGAAGTTAACGATGAAGCCGTTGCCGCGATGCCAGACTGAGGCGATAGCGAGCGTAGGGTAATTCTTTAATTCGAGCGTTGGGTGTAGGAATTGGCTGATCAGACCCCGTCCAAAGTGTACTTATGCCCGCCAGAGAGGCCGCATGAGGCCACCAGGTGCTTGCCTTGCAATTTACTGCGCCTATCAGATCGAGCGCCGCGCGGGCGGCGCTCGACCTGATAGGCATAGCAAATCGCACTACAAGCACTTCGTCATAAATAATTTTAAACTTACTTTTTCGACGAAAAGTAATACATTAAGACGCCAATATGCACCTTAATTACGATTCCCCCACGCCTTAAAATGACCTCCAGCCATCTCCTATACTCAGGCTCCGCCACCCGCGCAGCCCCTCTGGCAAGGTCACTTCATGAACAAGAAAAACCGCCACCCCGCCGACGGCAAGAAGCCGATCACCATCTTCGGCCCGGACTTCCCCTTCGCTTTCGACGACTGGCTGGAACACCCCGCAGGCCTGGGCAGCATCCCAGCTGAGCGTCACGGTGAGGAAGTGGCAATCGTGGGTGCTGGTATCGCCGGCCTGGTGGCGGCCTACGAGCTGATGAAACTGGGCTTGAAGCCGGTGGTGTACGAGGCCTCCAAGCTGGGTGGCAGGCTGCGTTCGCAAGCCTTCAACGGCACCGACGGGATCATCGCCGAACTCGGTGGCATGCGCTTTCCGGTGTCGTCCACTGCCTTTTACCACTACGTGGACAAGCTGGGCCTGGAAACCAAGCCCTTCCCCAACCCGCTGACCCCGGCCTCGGGCAGCACAGTGATCGACCTGGAAGGCCAGACCTACTACGCCGAAAAAACCACCGACCTGCCCAAGCTGTTCCACGAAGTAGCCGACGCCTGGGCCGATGCGCTGGAAAGCGGCGCCCAGTTCGCCGACATCCAGCAGGCCATCCGCGACCGGGATGTACCGCGCCTGAAGGAACTGTGGAACAAGCTGGTCCCACTGTGGGATGACCGCACCTTCTACGACTTCGTCGCCACCTCGCGCTCGTTCGCCAAACTGAGCTTTCAGCATCGCGAAGTGTTTGGCCAGGTCGGCTTCGGCACCGGCGGGTGGGACTCGGACTTCCCCAACTCGATGCTGGAAATTTTCCGCGTGGTGATGACCAACTGCGACGACCACCAACACCTGGTCGTGGGCGGAGTGGAGCAGGTGCCGCAAGGTATCTGGCGCCATGTGCCTGAGCGCTGCGCCCACTGGCCGGAGGGCACCAGCCTGAGTGGCCTGCACGGCGGTGCGCCGCGCACCGGGGTCAAGCGCATTGCCCGTGCCGCTGATGGCCGCCTGGCGGTCACCGACAACTGGGGCGACACCCGCCACTACGGCGCCGTGCTCGCCACCTGCCAGACCTGGCTGCTGACCACCCAGATCGACTGCGAGGAATCGCTGTTTTCGCAAAAGATGTGGATGGCGCTGGACCGCACCCGCTACATGCAGTCGTCGAAGACCTTCGTCATGGTCGACCGGCCGTTCTGGAAGGACAAGGACCCGCAAACCGGCCGCGACCTGATGAGCATGACCCTCACCGATCGCCTCACCCGCGGCACCTACCTGTTCGACAACGGCGACGACAAGCCGGGTGTGATCTGCCTGTCCTACGCCTGGATGAGCGACGCGCTGAAAATGTTGCCGCACCCCGTGGAAAAGCGCGTCCAGCTGGCCCTGGATGCGCTGAAGAAGATCTACACCAAGACCGATATCGCCGGGCACATCATCGGCGACCCAATCACTATTTCCTGGGAGGCAGACCCGCACTTCCTCGGCGCCTTCAAAGGCGCACTGCCGGGCCACTACCGCTACAACCAGCGCATGTACGCGCACTTCATGCAGCAAGACATGCCTGCCGAGCAGCGCGGCATGTTCATCGCCGGTGACGACGTGTCGTGGACCCCGGCGTGGGTGGAAGGCGCGGTGCAGACATCGCTGAATGCGGTGTGGGGTATCATGAACCACTTCGGTGGCCAGACCCACCCGGACAACCCCGGCCCGGGCGATGTGTTTGACGAGATCGGCCCGATCGCCCTGGCAGACTGACACAAGGAGGCACCATGCGCATTGCTCTGTTCCAGGGCGCTCCCAAGCCACTGGACGTGCCCGGTAACCTGCAACGGCTGCACCACCAGGCCCAGCTGGCTGCCGAGCGCGGCGCGCAACTGCTGGTGTGCCCGGAAATGTTCCTGACCGGCTACAACATCGGCCTGGCCCAGGTAGAGCGGCTGGCCGAAGCCAGCGATGGACCGGCGGCGATGGGCGTGGTGGAGATTGCCCAGGCGCACCGTATCGCTATTGTCTACGGCTATCCCGAGCGCGGCGATGATGGTGCGATCTACAACAGTGTGCAGTTGATTGATGCGCACGGCCGCAGCCTGAGCAACTACCGCAAGACCCATCTGTTCGGGGATCTGGACCGCTCGATGTTCAGCGCAGGCCCCGACCACTTCCCGGTGGTGGAACTGGACGGCTGGAAAGTCGGGCTGCTGATCTGTTACGACATCGAGTTCCCGGAGAACGCCCGACGCCTGGCGCTGGACGGTGCCGAACTGATCCTGGTGCCGACGGCGAACATGACCCCGTACGACTTCATCTGCCAGGTGACCGTGAGGGCGCGGGCGCAGGAAAACCAGTGCTACTTGGTGTATGCCAACTATTGCGGCTCGGAAGACCCGATCCAGTATTGCGGGCAGAGCAGCATCATCGGCCCGGATGGCAGCCTGCTGGCCATGGCCGGGCGGGATGAATGCCTGCTGCTGGCGGAGCTGGAGCATGAACGGGTGGTGCAGGGGCGGGAGGCATTTCCTTACCTGACAGACCTGCGCCAGGAACTGCACTTGCGTAAAAGCTGACTGGGGCCGGGCCTGCAAACAAATGGGTTAGCATGGACCGCAGTTATCGGAGTTCCCATGCCTGACACCACTCGCCATCTCACGCTCGCCAACGGCCTGCAGCTGACCCTGCGCCACGCCCCGCGCCTGAAGCGCTCGGCTGCTGCATTGCGGGTGCACGCGGGCAGCCACGACGCGCCCGCCAGGTGGCCCGGCCTGGCCCACTTCCTCGAACACCTTTTCTTCCTCGGCACCGCGCGGTTCCCCTTGGACGACGGCCTGATGCGCTACGTCCAGGCTCTCGGCGGCCAGGTCAACGCCAGCACCCGGGAGCGCGCCACAGACTTTTTCTTCGAAGTCCCGACCAATGCCTTGGCCGGAGGGCTTGAGCGCCTGTGCCAGATGCTGGCCGAGCCCGACCTGGGCATCGAGCGCCAACGCCGCGAACGCGAAGTGATCCACGCCGAGTTCATTGCCTGGTCGCGCGACCCGCAGGCTCAGCAGCAGTTCGCCTTGCTGCAATCGGTGTCGCAGGGCCATCCGCTAGGCGCTTTTCACGCCGGTAACCGGCACACCCTGGCCTTGCAGAACCCCGCCTTCCAGCAAGCCCTCGAAGGTTTTCACCAACGGTATTACCAAGGCGGCCAGATAACCTTGAGCCTGTGTGGCCCACAGTCTCTGGATGAGCTAGAACAGCTGGGCAGGCAGCATGCCAGCCTGTTCGCAACGGGCACGCCGGTGCCACAAACGCTGCCACCGTCATTGTCGCCAACGCGCGCGCGCCTGGTCTTTACCCATGAACAGCTCCCGGCAGGTGCCGAGCAGGCGCTGGAATTACTGATCAGCTGCCTCGGTGACAACCGCCCAGGTACCTGGCTGGATGCGCTGCGCCAACGTGGCTGGCTGCAAAGCTTCAAGGCCGAGATGCTGTACAACTTCGCCGGGCAGTTACTTTGGCGCATTGACGTGCAACTGAGCGCAAGCGCCAACCAGGAGGAAGCAGATGCCCTGCTGCAAGGTTGGTTCGGCTTCATCCGCCAGGCCGACCTTGAGCAGATCAACCACGCATTCGGCCTGCTGCAGCGCAGCCGCGCACGCAGCGCCGGCGCGCTTGAGCTGGCCCGCCGGGACAGCACGGGCCAGCCGTTCGCCAAACTGGACGCGCAAGGTCTGCTGGCCCTCAGTGCACTGCTGAAGGGCCTGCCGAGCCAAGCGCACGGGCAATGGCAGCTGCCCCCGGTCGACCCCTTGCTCATGGCAGATGTGCCCAATGCCCCAGCGCAACCTCTACCGCCGGCCCTGAAAACCAGCGACGTGCTGCCTGGTACCCGTCAGTGCGCTGCGCTGTACCTGCGCTGGCACGTGCCTTCGCCCTTGCGCCAGCGCATGCAGGCGGTGCTGGAACAAGCGCTGGCCCCATTGCAGGAGCGTTGCGAGCGCGCGTCGGTGCAACTGCTGTTCAGTGCTGTTGGCGAATACTGGCAATTGCGCTGCGCAGGGCAACCGGCAGCAGTGCTTCGGGCTGTGGAGCAGGCCCTGGCACTCATGCTCATGCCAGGAGAAAACTGCTGGCGGCCCTACGCGGCAACGGCACCGCCACTGATCCCCATCAGGGCCTTGCTCAAGCAACTGCCCGATGCGGTACTGGGCGCCCACCCCGCCAGTATGCCTGCCTGCACGCCGGCACAGCCGCAACTCGACAGCCTGTGGCAGCACACACACTGGCATGGCCTTGCCACAGGGTTCGACGATGTCGCTCTGGGCGCCTTGGGCACCGCGTTGCAGCAGTGCCCTGGGCAAGGCTCGCTGCCTGGCCCCTTGCCGAAATGGGCCAGACACCGTTGGCAGCACGCAGAAGTACCGGGAAGTGAACACGCCCTGCTGCTGTTCTGCCCGCTACCTGCGGCCAGCGAAGCCAGCGGGCGGCTGCTCGCACAACTGCTGCAAGGCCCGGTTTACCAAAGGCTGCGGGTAGAGCTGCAACTGGGCTACGCGGTATTCAGTACCTTTCGTCAGGTCGAGGGCGTCGGCGGCCTGCTGTTTGGCGTGCAGTCGCCGCATACCCGCCAGGCGCAGATCCTCGACCACCTGTTTACCCTCCTGCGCCAAGGCATCACGCTGGATCCGGGCGCTCGCCTGGCCTTGGCCGGGCAATTCGACGAGCCCGCCATGGCCAACGCCGACGTTGCCGAATGGGCATGGCAGACACACCTGGCTACACAACCTGGCAGGCTGGATGAGCTGCGCAAGGCTATCTTGAAGACGCGGCAGACGGATCTGGACCAGCTGCTGGGCACCCTGCTCGATAAGGATTGCCCTTGGCTCTGCTTGGCCAACGCTGCCGCGCCAGCCCTCGAATGGCCGTGAACAACCTCTCGATTGTTACGCCAATCGCAACGGCGCTTTTCGAATAATTAACCTTTCAGTACAAATTTTTCTTGTAAGATAGCGCAATCCCAGTTTCAGGGAACTGCCGAGCCATGGCGGTACCCAAGTAGTAGCTGAGCAACCCAACCCTCATTCGGAAGGAGTAATTCCATGTGGACCAAACCTGCTTACACTGACCTGCGTATCGGTTTCGAAGTCACCATGTACTTCGCAAGCCGCTAAGCCAGGCTTGCGCCTCAACGCCTCGGCCCGCCGGGGCGTTTTCGTTTTTACGATACGGTTTTCTGCATAGAGAGTGGCCATGTACATCCAGGTTCTCGGCTCCGCCGCCGGTGGTGGGTTCCCGCAGTGGAACTGCAACTGCGTCAACTGCAAGGGCTACCGTGACGGCACCCTGCGGGCAACGGCGCGCACTCAATCATCCATCGCCCTGTCCGACGACGGCGTGCACTGGGTGTTATGCAATGCCTCGCCCGACATCCGCGCCCAACTGCAAGGCTTTGCGCCAATGCAGCCGGCCCGGGCCCTGCGCGACACCGGCATCAACGCCATCGTCCTGCTGGACAGCCAGATCGACCACACCACCGGCCTGCTGAGCCTGCGTGAGGGCTGCCCACACCAGGTGTGGTGCACCGACATGGTCCACCAGGACCTGACCACCGGTTTCCCGCTGTTCAACATGCTCAGCCACTGGAACGGTGGCCTGCAGTGGAACCGCATCGAGCTGGAAGGCAGCTTCGTGATCGACGCCTGCCCCAACCTGCGCTTCACTCCGTTCCCCCTGCGCAGCGCCGCGCCGCCCTACTCACCACACCGCTTCGACCCGCACCCGGGCGATAACCTGGGCCTGCTGGTCGAGGACACTCGCACCGGCGGCAAGCTGTTCTATGCCCCAGGCCTGGGGCAGGTAGACGACAAGCTGCTGACGATGATGCACGGTGCCGACTGCCTGCTGGTCGACGGCACCCTGTGGGAAGACGACGAGATGCAGCGCCGCGGTGTGGGCACCCGCACCGGCCGCGAAATGGGTCACCTGGCGCAGAACGGGGCCGGTGGCATGCTGGAAGTCCTCGACGGCTTCCCGCGCCAGCGCAAGGTACTTATCCACATCAACAACACCAACCCGATTCTCGACGAAGACTCACCCGAGCGCGCCGAAGTCCTGCGCCGGGGCGTCGAAGTTGCCTTCGATGGCATGAGCATCGAGTTGTAACAACGAGCTCGCACAAGCAACTTAGTTCCCCTGTGGGATCGAGCCGAGACTCAGCTTTACAGGAGCCAGCCGAATGAGCGACGCACTGCCAATGTCACCTGCCGAATTCGAGCAGGCCCTGCGCGCCAAGGGCGCCTATTACCACATTCATCACCCGTACCACGTGGCGATGTACCAGGGGCGCGCCACCCGCGAGCAGATCCAGGGCTGGGTAGCCAACCGCTTCTACTACCAGGTCAACATCCCGATGAAGGATGCCGCGATCCTGGCCAACTGCCCGGACCGCGAAGTACGCCGCGAGTGGATCCAGCGCCTGCTCGACCACGACGGCGCACCCGGCGAGGACGGTGGCATCGAAGCCTGGCTGCGCCTGGGCCAGGCCGTCGGCCTCGACCCGGACCAGTTACGCTCCCAGGAGCTGGTACTGCCAGGCGTACGCTTTGCCGTGGACGCCTACGTCAACTTCGCCCGCCGCGCCAGCTGGCAGGAAGCGGCCAGCAGCTCGCTGACTGAACTGTTCGCCCCGCAAATCCACCAGTCGCGCCTGGACAGCTGGCCGCAGCACTACCCGTGGATCGACCCGGCCGGCTACGAGTACTTCCGCACCCGCCTGGGCCAGGCCCGCCGTGACGTGGAGCACGGCCTGGCGATTACCCTGCAGCACTACACCACCCGCGCGGGCCAGGAGCGTATGCTGGAGATCCTGCAGTTCAAGCTGGATATCCTCTGGAGCATGCTCGACGCCATGAGCATGGCCTACGAGCTGAACCGCCCGCCTTATCACTCCGTCACCCAGGACCGGGTGTGGCACAAGGGGATCACCCTATGAGTTTTGATCGCAAGCAGGTGCCGAACTGGCGCCCTGGCTACCGCTTCCAGTACGAGCCAGCGCAAAAGGGCCATGTGTTGCTTTACCCCGAGGGCATGATCAAGCTCAACGAAAGCGCCAGCCTGATCGGTGGCCTGATCGACGGCCAGCGTGACGTGGCAGCAATCATCAGCGAACTCGAACAGCAATTCCCCGATGCTCCGGACGTAGCCGAAGACATCGAGCAGTTCATGGAGGTGGCCCGTGCCGAACACTGGATCGTCCTCGCCTGAGTTACCGCCCACGCCCGAGGTCGGGCTGCCGCTGTGGTTGCTGGCCGAGCTCACCTACCGCTGCCCACTGCAGTGCCCGTACTGCTCCAACCCGCTGGACTTCGCCGCCCAGGGCCAGGAGCTGAGCACCGAACAGTGGTTCAAGGTGATGGCCGAAGCGCGGGAAATGGGCGCCGCGCAAATCGGTTTTTCCGGCGGTGAACCGCTGGTGCGCCAGGACCTAGCCGACTTGATCGGCGAAGCCCGCCGCCTGGGTTACTACACCAACCTGATCACCTCGGGTATCGGCCTGACCGAAGCGCGCATCGCCGACTTCAAGAAGGCCGGCCTGGACCATATCCAGATCAGCTTCCAGGCCAGCGACGAGCAGGTCAACAACCTGCTGGCCGGTTCGAAGAAGGCCTTTGCGCAAAAGCTGGAGATGGCCCGTGCGGTAAAGGCCCACGGCTACCCGATGGTGCTCAACTTTGTCACCCATCGGCACAACATCGACAAGATCGACCGCATCATCGAGCTGTGCATTGCCCTGGAAGCCGACTTCGTCGAGCTTGCCACCTGCCAGTTCTACGGCTGGGCGCACCTCAACCGCCTGGGGCTGCTGCCGACCCGCGCACAGCTGGAGCGGGCCGAACGCATCACCAATGAGTACCGGGACCAGCTCAAAGCCGAGGGCAGCCCGTGCAAGCTGATTTTCGTCACCCCGGATTACTACGAAGAGCGCCCCAAGGCCTGCATGAATGGCTGGGGCAACCTGTTCCTCACCATCACCCCGGACGGCACCGCGCTGCCCTGCCACGGCGCCCGCCAACTGCCGGTGCAGTTCCCCAATGTACGCGACCACGACCTGCACCATATCTGGTATGAGTCGTTTGGCTTCAACCGCTTCCGTGGTTATGAGTGGATGCGCGAACCATGCCGCTCCTGCGACGAAAAAGAAAAGGACTTCGGCGGCTGTCGCTGCCAGGCCTTCATGCTGACCGGCGATGCCAGCAACGCCGACCCTGTGTGCGCCAAGTCGGCCGACCACGGCATCATCCTCAAGGCCCGCGAGGAGGCGGAAACCGCCCAGCTCGCCATTGAACAGATGACCTTCCGCAATGATCGAAACTCCCGTGTCATCGCCCGCGGCTGAATTCAGCGCGGCCCAGGCGGTAGCCGCCGGCACCGACTTCACGGAACTCAAAGTCAGTGCCGACGGGCTGTTCTGGATTGAATTTCGCCCGGCCGATGGTGCTTGCCGTATCTGGCACTGGCTGTACCACCAGGCTAGATGCCTGACCCCGGATGGCTTCAGCGTGCGCAGCCGGGTCTACGAGTATGGCGGGGGCAGCTTCTGCCTGGGTGGCGACGGGCTGGTGTTCGTCAACGAAAAGGACCAGCAGGTCTACACCCAGCCGCTGGACGATTTGCCACCGCGTGCGCTCACCCAGGACGGCAGCTGCCGCTACGGCGATGTGCAGTGGCACGGTGGCCAGGTGCTGGCCGTCGAGGAACGCCATGCCGAGCAGGTAGAGCATCGTCTGGTTGCGTTGGGTGACAGCAGCCGCGAGGTGTTGGCCGAGGGCGCCGATTTCTATGCCTCACCCACTGTGAGTGCCGATGGCCAACGACTGGCATGGGTCGAATGGGACCGCCCGGCACAGCCTTGGACCGTCACCCGGCTGATGTGCCGCGTCCGCGACAGCAGTGGCCATTGGGGGCCCGCGCAGTGCGTGGCCGGCGATGACGAATCGCTGCAGCAGCCGCGCTTCGATGACGAAGGCCGTCTCTACTGTCTGTCCGACCGCAACGGCTTCTGGCAGCCCTGGGGCGAAGTCGATGGCCACTGGCAGGTGTTGCCTGCGGAGCTTGCCGACCACGCGGCAGCGCCTTGGCAAATGGGCACCTGCACCTGGTTGGCGCTGGGGCCGCAAAGCTACCTGGCCAGCTGGTTCAAAGACGGCTTCGGGCAATTGGGGCTGCGTGCTGAAGATGGCCGCATGGCGCGTTACGCCAGTGCCTACACACGCTTTCGCAGCCTGGCCATGGACAGCGAACACCTGTATGCCATCGCCGCCTCGCCCATCAGCCCGCCGGCAGTGATTGCCATTGACCGCCGCAACCACGAGGTACGCGTGCTGGCCGGTGGTGCCGAAATACTGCCGGCGGAACAGATCAGCCTGCCGCAGTCTTTCCACTACGGCAGTGAAGGCGAGCAGGCGCATGGTTTCTTCTACCCGCCATCACAGTCGCAGGGCGCCGCACCGCTGGTGGTGTTCATCCATGGCGGGCCGACGTCAGCCTGCTATCCCGTGCTGGACCCACGCATCCAGTACTGGACTCAACGCGGCTTTGCCGTGGCCGACCTGAACTACCGGGGCAGCACCGGCTATGGCCGGGACTACCGCCAGGCGCTGCACCTGCGCTGGGGTGAGAGCGATGTGGCCGATGCTTGCGCGGCGGTCGAATACCTGGCTGCTCAGGGCTTGGTCGACCAGCACAAGGCGTTCATCCGCGGCGGCAGTGCTGGGGGCTACACCACCCTGTGCGCCTTGGCGTTCCATGACGTGTTCCGCGCCGGCGCCAGCCTCTATGGGGTCAGCGACCCGGTTGCCCTGGGCCGTGCTACCCACAAGTTCGAAGGGGATTACCTGGACTGGCTGATCGGCGACCCGCAGCAGGATGCCGAACGCTATCGCCAACGCACCCCTCTTCTGCATGCAGACAGCATCAGGGCGCCAGTGATTTTCTTCCAGGGTGAACTGGATGCGGTAGTGGTACCGGAGCAGACCCGAAAAATGCTCGCAGCACTCCAGGCCAAGGGTGTTCAGGCAGAGGGGCATTTCTATGCACTCGAACGGCACGGCTTCCGACAGGCAAATAACCTGGCGCATGCGCTGGAACAGGAGTGGCTGTTCTTTAGCAACGTGATCAACCCTCAACACAATAAAGTTTAAGTGTGCTTTGCATTCGGCAAACCCACGATTACCTGGCAATTCTGTCAGTAGACGTGTCTTGGTTCAGGCCCTAACGTCGCGGTATTCGCGCCGCCCTTGAATCTGAATGGATGCGCTATCAGGGCGGCGGCTATTGTAAATTGACAATGGGCCGCCATGATGGAAAAAGACGAACACGAAGCACTCCTCAAAGATCAAAAAAATGGCCATAAGCCTTTTGTAATGCGGGCATGGGCGCTATGGCTGCAATGGTTATCACCGTATAAAACCCAAGGTGCAATCCTTGAAAAGAACCAGCCGGAAGTTAAAGAGGAGCGCTGCCCACCCAGTGTCCCTGACAACTTTCTGATGTGGGTCGGGTCAACCACACCCCTCGACCGCACCCAGGAAGATGAGCAGAAAGCACCCAATGACCTGTTCAGAATGGTCGAAACAGGCGGTTCGGACACGGGTGCCAGCCTCAAGGTAGTCCACGATACCGAGCGAGGAAAAGTCTGGCTGTTTGACAAACCCGCCCACCCGACCAATTACCGGTGCGAGTCAAACTCCATCAAAGTGAATGTGGCACCCTACGAGGTCTATGAAGCCTGGGAAGAAAATCAGATTTACGACTTCTGTTGGAGCAGCAAGTTTCCGGACGTCGACAACGCGCCCTATGGCGATTATGTAATCTTTCAGTGGAAGTCCGAGGGCAGCAATATCTACCCTTTCTTCATGAAGGTGCAGGCCGGCCGGTTTGAAATGACGCACTACAACACCCGGCTTGATGGTGAAAAACACAAGGTCGTCTGGTGGACGCGAATTGAAGCGGACAAGTGGTACGACATCCGAATTCGGGTTCTGCTCTCCAGTGACCAAGATATCGGTACCGTTCAGCTCTTTCTGGATAATGCGCCCCAGAAATTCACGGCCGACCGGGAAGGAAAACCCAGGGAACCCGATGAAAAAGATCCTTGTACCCTCGTGTGCCAGACATTCTCTCCTGCCCGGCATTACTTGAAATGGGGCGCTTACAATACCGGGTTCCCACTGAACGCGCTGAAACACTACGTCGACAAACTCATGGTAAAACGCATTGCATAGTCAGCTTCGAAACTGATGGCTGTTGCGGGGGTGGAAGACCGGCATGTCTTCAACCCCGAGCGCCTCAGCGCTTGGCGATGATGTATACCGCGTGCACGATCCCTGGAATGTATCCCAGCAGGGTCAGCAGAATATTCAGCCAGAACGCCCCGCCAAACCCCACCTGCAGAAACACCCCCAGCGGAGGCAAAAGAATGGCAATGATGATGCGAATAAAGTCCATGCGAGTCTCTCCTGAAGGGTTACATCAAAGACTAGCCGCTCGCCACAGAGGTTCCACCAGCCAAAAAAAAACGCCCCGGGCCGAATGAAACAGGCCAGGGGCGATGCGCAGGAACGCCAGACGGTTCGTAGAATTCTCGGTCTTGCTAAACAGCTACGCCGGCACCTCGCGGCGGGCCTGCTGCTGGGCATGCAGGCGCGCAAAGGCGCGTGCCAGGCGCAACAGCATTTCATCGATGTTGCCCTTGCTCACGGTCAGCGCTGGCGAAAAACGCACCACATCCGCTTGCGGCGCATTGAGCAGCAGGCCTTCGTGCAGGGCGGCCGCCACCAGCTCGCGGGCCAGGCTTTCCTTTAGCTGCAGAGCCCACAGCAGGCCTTGCCCGCGTACTTCACCCTGGCCATAGCGCCCGGCCAGGCGGCTCAGGCCTTCGCGCAGGTGGCGGCCGTTATCCTGCACCTGGGCAAAAAAGCCCGGCTCCAGCACGGTGTCCAGCACAGCCATGCCGGCGGCGCACATCAGCGCATTACCGTGGTGGCTGCCTTCCAGTTCGCCAGGCGCGGCGCAGCATGCTGTACCCCGGGCAAGCAACGCAGCCAGTGGCACCCCGCCGCCCAGGCCTTTGCCCAGGGTGATGATGTCCGCGCGCACTCCGTAGAGCTCCTCGGCCAGCAGCGCGCCACAACGACCGATACCGGTCTGCACTTCATCGAGGATCAGCAGGATGCCCAGTTCACGGCACAGCGTTTCCACACCCTTGAGGTACTCCAGCGTGGCGGGGATAACACCCGCCTCGCCCTGGATGGGCTCCAGCATGATGGCCACGGTGCGCGAATCCACTGCGGCGTGCAGGGCAGCCAGATCATTGAACGGCACCTTGCTGAAGCCCGGCAGGCCAGGCTCGCAGCGGTTGCACGGCAACGGGTCAGACGCCGACAACGCACCCAGGCTGCGGCCGTGGCAGGCCTGGCTGGCAGTGATGATGTGGTAAGCGCCGTTGCGGTGCAGTTGGCCCCACTTACGCGCCAGCTTGATCGCACCTTCACAGGCCTCCGCACCGCTGTTAAGCAGGTAGGCCTGCTCGCTGCCGGTGCTCTGGCACAGGCGGTTGACCAACCCCAGCAAGCCACGGTTATGAAAGCCCGAACCCGGGTTGATCAGTGCCTGGGCCTGGTTGCCCAGCGCTTTCACCAGCACGCTGGGGCTGTGGCCCAGGCTGTTGACCGCACCGCCCTGGGTAAAGTCCAGGTAGGCATGCCCTTCGTTGTCCCACAACCAGGAGCCCTGCCCTCGCACGAACACCTGCGCTGCACGTTCGGCGCCGGGCATCAGGCGATCACGCGACAACTCATCAGCCTGCGGCACGATCACCGGCGCACGCTTGGGCTCGGCGACAGCGGCAGGTGCCGAACGGCGCAGGTTGAACAGGTTCATCAGGGCTCCAACCAATCACGGTAAAGGGCGGCCACGGTGCGGTCTTGACGCCGACACTCTATATTTTGCCTTGCCTATCAAAAGTGTTTTTCATCCTGGGTAACAATCAGCCTGATGACTGCTGTAACCCTTTGGAATACGGCGATAGACTAGGCTTCACGAGGGTTTTCGACCATTTCGTTTTTCCAGCATTTTCGATAAGTGTTACTTATGGATTTCCGCCAACTGCGTTATTTCGTCGCGGTGTACGAAGAAGGTCACGTGGGCCGCGCCGCCGAGCGCCTGTCGCTTTCCCAACCGGCGCTCTCCCAGCAAATCCGTCAGCTGGAACACAGCCTGGACCTGAGCTTGTTCGAGCGCAGCAACAAGCGCCTGCTGCCCACCCTGGCTGCCCATACCCTGTACAACCACGCCTTGCCATTGCTTGATGGCCTGCAACGCGCCCACGAGGCCATGCGCAACTTCAAGGGCCAGTCGCTGCGCACCCTGGCTATCGGCGTGTTGCAGACCGTGCGGCCCAGCCTGGTGCCACAGTTGCTCGAACGGCTGCGCAAAGCACAGCCGCACCTTGTCGTGCAGATATACGAGTTGTCGGGGCTGGAGATAGAACGACGGCTGCTCAACGGCAGCCTGGATATCGGCATCAGCTACCTGCCACCGCGCCAGCCAGGGCTGCATGGCCTGCTGCTGTACGAAGATGAACTGCAACTGGTCATACCCGATACCCACCCCCTGAAGGATTTCAAGAAGGTGTCCATCCGCCAGGCCGCCGAGTTGCCCATGCTGATGCTGGGTGAGGAGTTCCAGATCCGCCAGATCTGGCAGGCGCAACTGGCCAGCCAAGGCCGACGGCCACACGTGCAGGCAGAGATGAACAACATGGCGGGCATTCTCGACAGCCTGGCGCACACGGCACTGGCCACCATTTTGCCAGGGCGGGCCAAGGAGGCTGCCGAGGATGATCAAGGGCTGCTGTGGAAGCCATTGAGCGAGCCGCGGGTGCCGCTTAAGGTTGGCCTGGTGTTCCGCGATGCACAGCGCCAGCAGGCCTCTGTGGAACTGCTGCGCACGCTACTGGAGGAGGAGACGGACGCCCGCCTGTTGGGGGCGTCGCCGCTGGATGTGCTGGCCTGAAAAAACACGCGCACAAAGAAAACCCCGCCGAAGCGGGGTTTTCCAGACTGTTTCCCTGTGACATCCGTATCGCCCCGCCATCCTGGCAGGTGGTCCTTCGTCGTCTTCCTTGATCTGTCCTTTGCGCTTCCTGCGCAACGTCCATGTGGTAAAGATTAACCGTGGATCCAATCTTAGAACAGTGGTGAAAAGTCACCACGTCGTGTAGGAAAATGCTTACAAAGAGGATTCGTTCCCAGAAATGCCATGGCTGGGGGCCGCAAAGCGGCCCAAAAACATGTCAGAACTGCTCGGCATCCAGCAGGAACAGCGACTCACTCCCCGCCTTCACCGAAGCCACCAGCGAATCCACACGTGGCAACAACCGTGCAAAGTAGAACCGCGCCGTCCCCAGCTTGCCCGAGTAGAACGCCTCGTCCCCCTCACCCGCCTTGGCCGCCCGCGCCATCAGTGCCCACATGTAGGCATAGGCCACATAACCAAAGGCATGCAGGTACTCGACCGACGCTGCGCCGATTTCATTCGGGTTGCCTTTGGCCTGCTCCAGCACCCATTCGGTCAGCCCGTCGAGCTGGTTGAGGCTGGCAGCCAACGGCTTGGCAAACTCGTCCAGTTCGCTGCCTGCGCTGGCAATGAACTGGCGAATCTCGTCGGAGAACAGTCTGTAGTACGCCCCGCCGCTGGCCACCACCTTGCGCCCCATCAGGTCGAGGGCCTGGATGCCGTTGGTGCCTTCGTAGATCTGCGTAATGCGCACATCACGCACCAACTGCTCCTGCCCCCACTCACGGATGTAACCATGCCCACCAAATACCTGCTGGCCGTGCACAGTGCTCTCCAGCCCCAGGTCGGTGAGGAACGCCTTGGCCACCGGTGTCAGCAGTGCCACCAGCTCTTCGCTGCGCTTGCGCACGGCGGCGTCTTCGCTGTACTTGGCACTGTCCAGCTGCATGGCCACATAGGTCGAGAAGGCGCGGCCACCCTCGATCTGCGCCTTCATGGTCAGCAGCATGCGGCGCACGTCCGGGTGGACGATGATCGGGTCGGCGGCCTTGTCCTTGGCGTGCGGGCCGGTCGGGGCGCGGCTCTGCAGGCGGTCGCGAGCATATTCCACTGCGTTCTGGTAAGAGCGTTCGGCGGAGGCCAGGCCCTGGATACCCACGCCCAGGCGCTCGTAGTTCATCATGGTGAACATGGCCGCCAGGCCCTTGTTCGGCTCACCGACGATGTAACCGACCGCTTCGTCGAAGTTCATCACACAGGTGGCCGAGGCCTGGATGCCCATCTTGTGCTCGATCGAGCCGCATGTCGCCGGGTTGCGCGCGCCCAGGCTGCCGTCTTCATTGACCAGGAATTTGGGCACCAGGAACAGCGAAATGCCTTTCGGCCCCGCCGGGGCATCCGGCAGCTTGGCCAGTACCAGGTGGATGATGTTCTCGGTCAGGTCGTGCTCGCCGCCGGTGATGAAAATCTTGGTGCCGCTGACCTTGTAGCTGCCGTCGGCCTGAGGCTCGGCCTTGGTGCGGATGATGCCCAGGTCGGTACCGGCATGCGGCTCGGTCAGGCACATGGACCCAGCCCACACACCCGCATACATGTTCGGCAGGTACTTGGCCTTCAGCGCTTCGCTGGCGTGGGCATTGATCGACAGGCAGGCACCTGCAGTAAGCATCGGGTACAAGCCAAAGGCCAGGCTGGAGGCATTGACCATTTCCTCGACCTGAGCCGAGATGGCCTTGGGCATGCCCATGCCACCGAACACCGGGTCGCCGCCCACGCCTACCCAGCCGCCTTCGGCGTAGGTGTTGTAGGCCTCGATGAAACCGGCCGGTGTGCTTACCGCACCGTTGTCCCAGCGGCAGCCTTCTTCATCGGCGGCGCGGCTAAGCGGCGCGATGGTCTTGGCGGTGACCTTGCCGGCTTCTTCCAGCACGGCCATGGCGGTGTCGGCATCGACTACCTCTGCCAGCCCGGGCAACTGCGCCCACTGCTCGGCCACGTTGAAGACTTCATTCAGTACGAAGCGCATGTCGCGCAGGGGTGCTTTATAGTCAGCCATGACAACCTCTCACTAGTCGGGTCGGGGCGGTCTCGGGGAACCGCGACACTGGGGTTGATGGCAGTGTAACCGAACAACTTTTACGAGACATAGGGTCATCACTTGACCGCATAGTCTTCTACGGTCACGCCGTACGCACCGCCCCACGCTGCGATTGCTGCCCATGCACCATGACACAATTGCGCCCCGCGCCTTTAGCGCTGTACAGCGCCTGGTCAGCAGATTTCAGCACCGCTTCGGGGTTACGGTGGTCAACCTGGCGCTCGGCCACACCGATGCTGATGGTGACCGACACCGTCCCGCCGCTGCTGCCCGCCCGCCGCTGGCGCCCGCTGGTATCGTCCTGTGGACGGCTGTTCTGGTCGCGCAGGTGCATCACATAGTTGGCGATCACCTCGCGCACGGCCTCCACGTGGGGCACGCATTCCTCGGCCGTCTTGCCGGCGAACACCAAGGCGAACTCCTCACCGCCATAGCGATACGCGCGGCCACCGCCGGTCACCTTGGACAAGCGGCTGGCAACCAGGCGCAACACCTGGTCACCCACATCATGCCCGTGGGTGTCGTTGAATTTCTTGAAGTGGTCCACATCGGTCATGGCGATTACGTAGTTGCGCCCCAGGCGCTGCATGCGCTCGTTCAGCGCACGGCGCCCCGGCAGGCCGGTCAGTTCGTCACGGAAGGCCATCTGGTAGGCCTCGTGCGCAACCGCTGCGGCGATCATCAACATCACCTGGCTGCACATGATGTTCAGGGTGAACGGCAAGATGAAGGTCTGCGGCAGCATCCAGAAAATACCCAGCAACCCGGTTATCAACGCGGCGTGCAACGGCCGCGGTGCGCGCAGGTATTGCACCACCAGCAGGAGGAAAACGCCGATGAACAACGGGTAGACCATCTGGATCAGACTCATCCACTGGCCATGCAAGGTGGGCCAGCGGATTTCCGCCAGCCAGGTCAGCAATGCTTCAGGGTAGCTTTGTTCAAGGGCTACCGCCACGCTGCCCACTGCAAACAGCACGGCGCCGCGAGCGACCATGTCCTGTAGCAGGTGGGTACGTTCTTGCCAGGCGCCGTATAACCCGAACAGAGCGGGCAGCAGCAGGCACACCAGGTGGAAGATCACGGCCGCGTCCTCGCGCACGCGGCCATGGTCACGGTAGAAGTCGGTCTGGGTGTCGAGCAGGTAGTAGGCGATGTACACCGTGAGCATCATGAACAACTCACGCTGGCGACGGTAAACCGCGCAGTAGGCACCGCCCAGCAACAGGACCAAGGTGGGCAGGACGTTGAACAGCGATGTGAAAAAGACACTGAGGTCTCTCACATAGGCTGCGGCGAGCCCTGCCAGCAACAGGAACAGCGAAGGCAGGAAGTGGCTTGCGCGAACAGCGTTAAGACGAAACAAGGGTAATCTCCAACCCGGCAGATCAATAGTGGCATTGTGCCCTCACTTCATCGGCAGCGCACATGAACAGTTGAATTTCGTTTCAGATGCCATCCGGTGCAGGAACGCGCTGAACCTGAAAAATAAAAAAACCCGCCTGCCGGTGAGGGCAGGCGGGTTTTCGCTACAGCGGATAGATCAGTACGACAGGCCGAAGTGCTCTTCGTCCATCGCCATCAGGTTGTTGGCACCCGACAGCATGGTCGCCACATGCGTACGGGTACGCGGCAGGATACGTTGGAAGTAGAAGCGCGCAGTCTGCAGCTTGGCAGTGTAGAAGGCCTCTTCGCTGGTGCCGGCTGCCAGCTTCTCGGCTGCCAGGCGGGCGATGTCGGCCCAGAAGTAGGCCAGGCAAGCGTAGCCGGAGTACATCAGGTAGTCGACCGAGGCCGCGCCCACTTCCTCGCGGTCCTTCATGGCGGCCATGCCCACTTTCATGGTCAGCTCGCCCCACTCCTTGTTGATGGCCGCCAGCGGTTCGACAAACTCCTTGACCGCTTCATTGCCTTCCTGCGCCTGGCAGAACTTGTGCACGATCTTGGTGAAGCCCTTCAGCGCCTCGCCTTGGGTCATCAGCACTTTACGGCCGAGCAGGTCGAGGGCCTGGATGCCAGTGGTGCCTTCGTACAGCATCGAGATACGGCTATCGCGTACGTTCTGCTCCATGCCCCACTCGGCAATGAAGCCGTGGCCGCCATAGATCTGCACGCCGTGGTTGGCCGCTTCGAAACCGACTTCGGTCATGAACGCCTTGGCGATCGGCGTCAGGAACGCCAGCAGGGCATCGGCCTTCTTGCGCTCCTCTTCGTCCTGGCTGTACTTGACGATATCCACCTGCTTGGCGGTGAAGTACACCATCGCGCGGTTGCCTTCGGCAAAGGCCTTCATGGTCAGCAGCATGCGGCGCACGTCAGGGTGCACGATGATCGGGTCAGCGGCCTTGTCCGGGGCTTTCGGGCCAGTCAGGGAGCGCATCTGCAGGCGCTCGCGGGCGTACTTCAGGCCACCCTGGAACGCCACTTCGGCGTGGGCCAGGCCTTGCAGCGCGGTACCCAGGCGAGCCGTGTTCATGAAGGTGAACATGCAGTTCAGGCCCTTGTTGGCCGGGCCGATCAGGTAGCCGGTTGCAGCATCGAAGTTCATCACGCAGGTCGCGTTACCGTGGATGCCCATCTTGTGCTCGATGGAGCCGCAGCTCACGCCGTTGCGCTCGCCCACACCGCCTTCGGCGTCAGGCAGGAACTTCGGCACGATGAACAGCGAAATACCTTTGGTACCGGCCGGTGCATCCGGCAGGCGGGCCAGGACGATATGGACGATATTGCCGGCCATGTCGTGCTCACCGGCCGAAATGAAAATCTTGGTGCCCGACACTTTGTAGCTGCCGTCGGCCTGTGGCTCGGCCTTGGTGCGCAGCATGCCCAGGTCGGTACCGCAGTGCGGCTCGGTCAGGCACATGGTGCCGGTCCATTCGCCGGACACCAGCTTGGTCAGGTAGGTGTGCTGCTGCTCGGCAGTGCCGTGCGCAGAAATGGTGTTCATCGCACCGTGCGACAGGCCAGGGTACATGCCCCACGACCAGTTCGAACCGCCAACCATTTCGCTCAAGGCCAGGCCCAGCGACTCCGGCAGGCCTTGGCCGCCATGCTCGATGTCATGCGCCAGGCTCGGCCAGCCGCCTTCGACGAACTGCTCGTAGGCTTCTTTGAAGCCGGTCGGGGTTTTAACACCCGATTCGCTCCAGGTGCAGCCTTCCTGGTCACCCACACGGTTCAGCGGGGACAGCACCTGCTCACAGAACTTCGCACCTTCCTCAAGGATCGCGTCGACCATGTCAGGCGTGGCGTCCTGGCAGCCCGGCAGGCTCTGATAGTGCGCCTCATAGCCAAGCAGTTCGTCGCGAACGAAGCGGATATCACGCAAGGGGGCTTTGTAATCAGGCATTGCGATGAACCTCTGGGTCAGTTCTGTGGGGGTGACCAGCTCTTGGCGGCCGTCTATCAAACAGTTGTTTGAAACTTACGTTTAGCTCCGCCTTCTGTCAAGGTTGGACTATGGTGCCATTTACGCCACGAAAAATGGCGTTTACGCCACACCCAGAAAAACCGCCGCCTCTGTGGGAGCGGGCGTGCCCGCGAAAAGGGCCCGGCCAGACATTAAAGAAGCCTGACCTGACGCATTCGCGGGCACGCCCGCTCCCACAGGGGCTGTGTTTAATTGAAGGGGGATCTGTCAGGCGTAGGTGTCGATGATCCGGCCAAGCATTTCGTCGGATGCCTTGACCACCTTTGCGCCAAGTTCGACTTCGGTTTTGCCTACGGCCATTTGCACCACGCTGGTGGCCATGTCCATCTGCTGGCTGCGGTCGACCGAACGCAGGCGTTCGGCCTGAAAATCGCTGGACTGGCTGGTGGCGGTACGTTCGGCGGTGGTGTTGGCGATCTGGCCGGCGGCCTGATCGACGCGGTTCTGGCCGGTCTGGATAGCGCTCAGGCCCGCGTAATAAGCGGAGCTACCGGTGATTTCCATGTCAGGACTCCATTGACGCTGGATGACGAACAGGCCTAATTAAAACAGGCTGGGCGCGAAAAGGCCCGTTTAAAAGCATAATGGCCTGGTGCCAGTTGATAGGCCTTGGGTATTCCTGCACCGGCCCTATCGCCGGCAAGCCAGCTTCTACAAGAGCGGTTTCCCCCGCGAAGGGGCCGGGCGTGGAAACGGCTAATCCAGCAGATCCAGCTGAAGGTGTTCAGCCACCATATCGGCACTGGCTTGCTTCAATTTGGGCACCCGCCCAAGGCAAGGCGCCGGCAAGCGCTCCGCCAGGCTCGCCAGATTCTCTTCAAGTCGCGAAGTACGGGGCTCGATGATGTTGGCCACCCACCCGGCCAGTTGCAGCCCGTCACGCTCGATGGCCTCGGCGCTGAGCAAGGCATGGCTGATGCAACCCAAGCGCACCCCAACCACAAGAATCACCGGCAACTGCAGGGCAACGGCAAGGTCGGAAAGATTCTCCAGGCCCGACAGTGGCACGCGCCAGCCACCGGCCCCTTCGACCAAGGTGAAATCGGCATTTTGTTGCAGCACATTGCGCATTGCCGCCAGCAGCTCCGGAACAGCCAACGTAACCCCCGCCTCACGCGCCGCCACATGCGGGGCAATCGCAGGCTCGAAGGCAAACGGGTTGACCTGCTCATAGGGCAACTTGATCGTGCTTTCGTCGATCAACGCCTGGGCATCGCTGTTGCGCAAGCCTTTCGCTGTCATCGTGCAGCCGGAGGCCACCGGCTTGGCACCCAGAGTACTCATGCCCTGCAAGCGCGCCGCATGCAAAAGCCCGGCGGCGATGGTGGTCTTGCCGACATCGGTGTCGGTACCGGCAATGAAATAGGCCTGGCTCATCTCGCTCCCCTTACGCCTGTGGCTTGCGCAACACACCATAGACCACCTGATAGGTGGCTGGCAGCCCCTCGAGCTGGCGAAATGCCTCATAGGCCTGCAACAGGCCCTGCATGCGGGCGCGGCCGGTGAGGCCTGAGGGGCGACCCGGGTTGAGGTTGTGTGCGCCCAGCGCCTTCAGTTCATGGGTCAGGCTGCGTACATCCGGGTAGTGCAGCACATGCGGGCAGCGCTGTAGCCCAAGTTGTTCAAAGCCACTGTCGGCACACAGGCGCTGGTAATCTTCAAACCGGCGGAAGCGGTTTACATGCACCAGGCCGTCCACCGCCTGCCAGCTGGCACGCAATTCGCCCAATGTCCCCACGCACAGGCTGCTGAAGGCCATTACGCCTCCCGGGCGCAGTACCCGCAACGCCTCGGCCAGCACACTGGCGAACTGGTCGCACCACTGCACGGCCAGGCTGGAGAACACAAGGTCGACACTGGCATCTCGCAGCGGCAAACGCTCGGCGTCACCGGCCACGTAGTAGCGCGCCCCACCCTGTTCATGCCGGGCGTGGCGCAGCATGCCTTCGGCGATGTCCACTGCCACACCGCTGGCCTGTGCGAAACGCTCGGCCAGCTTTCGGCTGAAATGGCCAGTGCCACTGCCCAGGTCCAGCCAGTGCGACGGCTGCATGCCTGCTGGCAACTGCTGCAGCAGGTTCAAACCGACAGCGCGCTGCAAGGCTGCCACGCTATCGTAGCTGGCCGCAGCGCGGGAGAACGAAGCCGCCACCTGGCGTTTGTCGGGCAATGCGCCGGGCAGGGTCGGACGGGAAAGGTCAGTCATCGCCACTCTCATGCAGGAAACTCTTGATGCCCGCCGCCAACTCCTGTGGGTACTCCAGCAGGAACGCGTGGGAACTGTCTTCGACCAGGCCCACTTCCACATCAGGCAGCAGCTCGCTCAACGCCGTCGCTGCCTCTGCCGGCACCAATGCATCGCTGCCTGCGAACAGGTGCAATTGCGGGCCGCCATAGGCCTGCAGTGCTTCGCGGGTGTCCAGCTTGGCCAGCACCTCAAGGCCGGTGCCCAGGTACAGCGGGTCGGTGTCCGGCACACCAACTCCCAGTTGGCGTAGCAACGTGCGCGGCTGCAGGGCGCCATCACTGCATAAGGTACGGAAGCGTTTGAGGGTCACCTGTGTATGGCTGCGGCAGCCATCGAGGAAGGTGCCGAAGGTGTCTTCGGGCATGCCATGGGGCCAGTCTGGCCGGGCGACGAAACTGGGGTTGCTGGCCAGGGTCAGCAGGCCACAGCAGTAATCGCCGCGCTGTTTCGCCAGCGCGCTGGCCAGCATGCCACCGAGCGACCAGCCGCCCAGCCAGACATTGCTGGGCAGCTTGCGGTCCAGGTGATCCACCCAACCCTGCACATCGCTGTGGTCCAATTCCGGCAGTGGCATCAGCTCTACCTGCAGGCGGGTATCCTGGGCGCGCAGGCTGGCCGCCAGCGGCTCCAGTGAAGCAGTACCCAGCCCCCAGCCGGGCAGCAGTACAAGACGATTACGCATCGGCGTTCTCCAGTTGTGGATAACACTCGGCCAATGCATTCAACAATAGCTGCACCTGCGCCTCGCTGTGCGCGGCGCTCAGGGTTACCCGCAGGCGTGCGCTGCCGGCCGGTACGGTGGGCGGGCGGATGGCGGTCACCAGCAAGCCGCGCTCGCGCAACATACGCGACAGGCGCAGGGCCTGTGCGCTGTCGCCAATCATGATCGGCTGGATCGGCGTCGGGCTGTGCATCAACGCCAGCCCGATCTGCTGCGCACCTTCGCGGAACTGGCGAATCAACGCTGTCAGGTGCTCGCGACGCCAGGTTTCACGGCGCAGCAGCTCCAGGCTCTTGAGCGTGGCGCAGGCCAGCGCAGGTGGCTGGCTGGTGGTGTAGATGTAGGGGCGGGCGAACTGCACCAGTGTCTCGATCAACGCTTCGCTGCCGGCAACAAAAGCGCCCGCCGTACCGCAAGCCTTGCCCAGCGTACCGATCAGCACCGGCACATCTTCCAGGCCCAGGCCGAAGTGCTCGACGATGCCGCCGCCCTGTGCGCCGAGGGTGCCCAGGCCATGGGCATCGTCGACCATCAGCCAGGCACCGCGGGCGCGTGCGACCTTGGCCAGCGCCGGCAGGTCGGCCACGTCGCCGTCCATGCTGAACACGCCATCGGTCACAACCAGCGTATTGCCAACGGCCTTCTCCAGGCGGCTGGCCAGGCTGGCCGGGTCGTTGTGAAGGTAGCGGTTGAAGCGTGCACCGCTGAGCAGCCCGCCATCCAGCAGCGAGGCGTGGTTCAGGCGGTCTTGCAACACCGTATCGCCCTGCCCCACCAGCGCGGTGATGGCGCCCAGGTTGGCCATGTAGCCCGTGGAGAACAACAACGCACGCGGGCGCCCAGTCAGTTCGGCCAGCGCCTCTTCAACCTGGTGGTGCGGCGTACTGTGGCCCACCACCAAATGCGAGGCCCCTCCCCCCACACCCCAGCGCTCGGCGCCGGCCTGCCAGGCGGCGATCACCTCAGGGTGGTTGGCCAGGCCCAGGTAGTCATTGCTGCAGAAGGCCAGCAGCCGCTGGCCGTCGACCACCACTTCGGGCCCTTGCGGGCTCTCCAGCAGCGGCCGCTGCCGATACAGGTCTGCGGCGCGCCGTTCGGCCAGGCGCGCCGCCAGGTCGAAGGCCATATCAGGCCGATGCAGCGTTGTAGAACATCTCGCTGCTGCGCTGTTCGACCAACGCCTGCTCGATGGCCGCCTGATGCACTTCGTCGGCATGCTCCTCACGCGCTTCTGGCTTGATGCCCAGGCGTGCGAACAATTGCATGTCTTTGTCGGCCTGAGGGTTGGCAGTGGTCAGCAGTTTTTCGCCGTAGAAGATCGAGTTGGCGCCAGCCATGAACGCCAAGGCCTGCATTTGCTCGTTCATCTGCTCGCGGCCGGCGGACAGGCGCACATGCGACTTGGGCATCAGCAGGCGGGCGACGGCCAGCATGCGAATAAAGTCGAACGGGTCGACGTCCTCTTCTTCGGCCAGCGGCGTGCCGGCAACCTTGACCAGCATGTTGATCGGCACCGACTCCGGGTGCTCGGGCAGGTTGGCCAGCTGAATCAGCAGGCCGGCGCGGTCGTCCAGCGACTCGCCCATGCCCAGGATGCCGCCAGAGCAGATCTTCATCCCCGCATCGCGCACATAAGCCAGGGTCTGCAGGCGCTCGCTATAGGTGCGGGTGGTGATGATGCTGCCGTAGAACTCCGGTGAGGTGTCGAGGTTGTGGTTGTAGTAGTCCAGGCCGGCCTGGGCCAGGGCCCGAGTCTGCTCCTCGTCGAGCTTGCCCAAGGTCATGCAGGTTTCCAGGCCCATGGCCTTCACGCCTTTGACCATTTCCAGCACGTAGGGCATGTCTTTGGCCGACGGGTGCTTCCACGCCGCGCCCATGCAGAAGCGGGTAGAACCGATGGCTTTGGCGCGGGCAGCCTCTTCCAGCACCTTCTGCACTTCCATCAGCTTCTGTTTTTCCAGCCCGGTGTTGTAGTGGCCGGACTGTGGACAATATTTGCAATCTTCCGGGCAGGCGCCGGTCTTGATCGACAGCAGGGTCGACACCTGCACCCGGTTAGGGTCGAAATGCGCGCGGTGCACGGTTTGCGCCTGGAACAGCAAGTCATTGAACGGTTGCTGGAACAGCGCCTTGACCTCGGCCAGGGACCAGTCGTGACGTGTTGTTGCAGTTGTGCTGGCGCTCATCGGCGTTTCCTTGTTTAGGCTGAAGCTGGCGCCGGGACAGGAAAGCCCACAAGCGCATCACGGATAGCTCGCATAGTTACGGAAGGCCCATGAACTGTCAACCACACTGGAAAAGACTGGTTTACAAGTGCTCACTTATTAATCAATCGTGTTTATTGTGCGATGAGCCTGCCGAGCAGCACTACCCGTTGTGCATCGCCTGCGAGCAGGAACTGCCATGGCTGGGTGACCACTGCCTGCGTTGTGCCTTGCCCTTGCCCATGGCCGGCCTGACCTGCGCCCAGTGTTCCCAGCGCTTGCCGGCCTTCGATAAGGTCGTTGCGCTGTGGCATTTCGGTTTTCCGGTGGACACGTTGGTCAGCCGCTTCAAGCACAACCGTCAGTGGCCTCTGGGCCGGCTGATGGCTGAATTGTTGGGGCATGGGCTAATGCATCGCTTTGCCGAAGGGCTGCCCCGTCCTGACCTGCTGTTGCCTGTACCCCTGGCCAAGCGTCGACTGCGCGAGCGTGGGTTCAACCAGGCAGGAATGCTTGGGCGGTGGCTGGGGTCGCAATTGGGGGTAAATTGCAATGAGCGAATACTGGCGCGCACGCGCGAGACACCGGCACAGCAACGTCTGGACGCCAAGGCACGGCGGCACAATTTGCGTCAGGCGTTTGCTGTAACCCGTGAACTGGAAGGCAAGCATGTCGCCATCGTCGATGATGTATTGACCACCGGTGCCACTGCCCAAGCTATTGCCCAGGCACTACGCAGGGCAGGCGCGCGGCGGGTGGATGTGTATTGCCTGGCACGTACGCCCAAGCCGGGGTATATCTGACCAGGCGCGGATCGCCGCTCCTGCACACTATCCATTCTGACTATAACGACCGAACGCCCATGCCCCTACCCACGCTTCTCACCCAGCACATCGCCCGCCGCCCCCAGCGCATCGCACTGCTGCAGCACATTGCCGAGCAAGGCTCGATCACCCGCGCAGCGAAGGCAGCGGGTATCAGCTACAAGGCTGCCTGGGATGCCATCGACGAGCTCAACAACCTGGCCAGCCAGCCGTTGGTCGAGCGCAGCACCGGTGGCCGTGGCGGTGGTGGTGCGCGCTTGTCGCCGGAAGGCGAGCGGGTGCTGCGCTTGTATCAACGGCTGCAGACACTGCAGGCGCAAATGCTTGAAGCCGCCGAAGAATCCAGCGACCTCGACCTGCTCGGGCGCCTGATGCTGCGCACCAGTGCGCGTAACCAGCTGCAGGGCCAGGTCAGCGGCCTGCGTCGTGAAGGCCGATATGATCGCGTCAGCCTGGCATTAGGCGGCGGGCTGGAGATTGATGCGCTGATCACCCACGACAGCACCGCGCGGCTGGAGCTGACACTGGGGACGATGGTGGTGGCGCTGCTCAAGGCGGGATGGGTACGGTTGCTGGCGGAGGGGGAAGCCCCCGAAGCGGGCAGCAACTGCTTGAACGCAACGGTGGAAGAGGTGCTGGCAGAGGATGACGGGCCCAGTGAGCTCCGGCTGGCGTTGGGCAATGGGCAGACATTGTGTGCCATTGCCGAGGCGCACTGGTTGGCTGGGCAGCCGGTGGCGGCGGGCAGTGCGGTGCAGGTGCAGTTTCATCCGTCCTATGTGTTGATCGGGGTTCCTGCATAGCCTGGCCGCGCTTCAGCGCGGTTCGCGGGTAAACCCGCTCCCACAGGGAACGCGCCGCCTGAGACATGTGCACAAAACCTGTGAGAGCGGCTTTAGCCGCGAAGAGGCCGGTACAGGCATAACGCGTTACCATGGCCCCACGCTGCTTACCCTCCGGAGTCACCATGTCCCACCCCTTCGACACCCTCACCCCCGACCTGGTCCTGGACGCAGTGGAAAGTATCGGCTTTCTCAGCGACGCCCGGGTGCTGGCACTGAACAGCTACGAGAACCGCGTCTATCAGGTGGGCATTGAAGACGCTCAGCCGCTGATCGCCAAGTTCTATCGCCCAGGCCGCTGGACCGATGCGGCGATCCTCGAAGAACACAGCTTCACCGCCGAACTCGCCGACTGCGAGGTGCCTGTGGTTGCGCCGATGCAGCACGACGGCCGCACCTTGTTCGAGCACCAGGGCTTCCGTTTCACTCTGTTCCCGCGCCGCGGCGGCCACGCTCCGGAGCCCGGCAACCTCGACCAGCTCTACCGCCTTGGCCAGTTGCTCGGCCGCCTGCATGCCGTAGGCGCCACCAAACCATTCGAGCACCGTGAGGCCCTGGCTGTGGAGAACTTCGGCCACGCCTCGCTGAACACCCTGCTGGACGGTGGTTTTGTCCCGCGCGAACTGTTGCCGGCCTTCGAGTCCGTAGCACGCGACGTGCTCAAGCGTGTCGAGGACATCTACGCCCGCACACCGCACCAGCTCATCCGCCTGCACGGCGACCTGCACCCCGGCAACCTGATGCACCGAGACGAGGTGTACCACGTGGTCGACCTTGACGACTGCCGCATGGGCCCGGCAGTGCAAGATTTGTGGATGATGCTGGCGGGCAACCGCGAGGAGCGCCTGGGGCAACTGGCCGAACTGATCGACGGTTACAACGAGTTCCACGATTTCGATCCGCGCGAACTGGCCCTGATCGAGCCGTTGCGTGCCCTGCGCCAGCTGCACTATAGCGCCTGGCTGGCGCGGCGCTGGGACGACCCGGCATTCCCGCCCAGCTTCCCCTGGTTTGGCCAGCCACGCTACTGGGGCGACCAGATTCTTGCGCTGCGCGAGCAGATGGCTGCGCTGGATGAGCCACCCCTGAAATTGTTCTAGAGGTAGGGACGTCTCTGTCTACAATAGGGGTCGCTATATTTAGCTACCTAAGCAAGGATTCTGCATGCACGCCGCAAACCCGCGTCGCGGGTACATATTGGGCCTGAGCGCCTACATCATCTGGGGCCTGTTCCCCATTTACTTCAAGGCAATCCAGAACGTCCCGGCAGTGGAGATCATTGTCCACCGGGTGCTCTGGTCGGCACTGTTCGGCTCGCTGCTGCTACTGGTGTGGAAACACCCCGGCTGGTGGCGCGAACTGCGTGACAACCCGCGCCGGCTGGGCATTCTGGCGCTGAGCGGTGCACTGATCGCCGGCAACTGGCTGACCTATGTGTGGTCGGTAAACAACGGCCGCATGCTCGAGGCCAGCCTGGGTTACTACATCAACCCGCTGATCAACGTGTTGCTGGGCATGCTGATACTTGGCGAGCGCCTGCGCCGCCTGCAATGGCTGGCGGTGGGCATGGCCGCCCTAGGCGTAGCCCAGCAGGTGTGGCAGGTAGGCAGCCTGCCTTGGGTGTCGCTGGTGCTGGCGTTGAGCTTCGGCTTCTACGGGCTGATTCGCAAACAGGCGCCAGTGGCGGCATTGCCGGGCCTGGTGGTGGAAACCTGGATGCTGGTGCCGCTGGCCCTTGGCTGGCTGCTGCTGCACCCGGCGGCGATGAGTGCCCAAGGGGCGTTTTACACCAGCAGCGAAGCCTTGTGGTTGATGGCTGCCGGGCCGGTAACGCTGATACCGCTGGTGTGCTTCAACGCTGCGGCGAGGCACCTGCCGTATACCACCTTGGGCTTCCTGCAGTACCTGGCGCCCACCTTGGTGCTGTTGCAGGCCGTCCTGCTGTTCGATGAACATTTGTCGTCGAGCACCTTAGTGGCGTTCATGTTCATCTGGGCGGGTCTGGCGATTTACAGCGTTGATGCGTGGATGAGTTTGCGCAAGCGAAGCTGATCATTAAATGATCAAAACCATGCAGGCCACGTGTTTCGTGGCCTGCAGCGACATCTCCAAAGGTTATCCACACCCTCGTCCCCGTGCTTTGTGCACAAGCGGCTGGAACTTGGACGTTTTTTGATCAAAACCGTGCAAGGCACAGGGTACCTGGGCTGGAGCGCTACACCCCCAGGTTATCCACAGGGCCTTCCCCGTGATATCGGGATAACCGCGAGGGGCTGCAATGCAGCCCCCGGCAATGTCGGATCAATCCTCCGCCCGCAACTTCAACTCCACCATCAAATCATCCGCCAGGCTCTCCAGCTTCTGCTGCAGTTCATCCAGCGAAAGGGTCAACGGCAGCGCCAGCAAGGCATCTGCATGAAACAGTGGTTCGCTGCTCATCGGTGCCGGCCGTACCTCAGTGGTAAACCGCTCAAGGTTCACGCCCAGATCCGCCAGCAACCGGGTAATGTCGCGCACGATCCCCGACCGGTCATTCCCCACCAGCTCCATGGCAATCGGCTTCCAGGTGCACGACGGTTCAATACCGCTCTCGGCAATCAGCACCCGAATGTCATACCTCGCCAACCCCTGCAACGACGCCACCAGTTCAGCATAATTCTCTGCCGGCACCGCCACCCGCAAGATGCCGGCAAACTGCCCGGCCATGCGCGACATGCGGCTTTCCAGCCAGTTGCCACTGTGGTCGGCGATGCACTGGGCAATGCGTTCGACCTGGCCGGCCTTGTCAGGGGCGATAACAGTCAGTACAAGATGATCCACAAGCCCTTCCTCGTGTCGGACCGCGCCCGGCGGCAGTAAATCGGGGCATCGACTCAGTATAGGCAAGGCGCGGCAACCTGCCGCAGGGCGGCCAGCACAACGAATCGTGTACTGTTTCAAGATTTATCTGGAACAATCCACCTGTTTTTTGCGAACATACCCACTCCCAGCGTGACCATACGCGACCAACGGGTCGCATAACGGCGCTTTTAGTCTGATTTTGCCCCGCCTACTGCTTCATGTAGTATCCCGTGGCGCGGACTACAAAACGTCGTTTGGATGTCTGCCAAGGCGCCTGTGAAAATACGCACACTGCCTGCCGGCCTGTCTGGCAAGCCGCACCCAGCCGCGCCCGGTACAACCCGGGGGCACGCACTGGTGCCGTGTTTAGAGAAGCGCTACAGGCTTAATACAGAAGAGCGAAATAGCTGAGCAGAGTGAGGCAAGCAATGACTGGATACGTTCAAGTCGGTGGCCTTCAGGTCGCCAAGGTCCTGTACGACTTCGTGAACAACGAAGCCATCCCCGGGACCGGCATCGTCGCCGAGCAGTTCTGGGCGGGTGCAGAGAAGATCATCAATGACCTCGCTCCAAAGAACAAAGCCCTGCTCGCCAAGCGCGACGAGCTGCAAGCCAAGATCGACGCCTACCATCAGGCACGCAAAGGCCAGGCCCACGACGCCGTCGCCTACAAAGCATTCCTCCAGGAAATCGGCTACCTGCTGCCACAAGCCGACGATTTCCAGGCCACCACCCAGAACGTGGACGAAGAAATCGCCCACATGGCCGGTCCGCAGCTGGTTGTTCCGGTGATGAACGCCCGTTTCGCCCTGAACGCCGCCAACGCCCGCTGGGGTTCGCTGTATGACGCCCTGTACGGCACCGACGCCATCAGCGATGAAGGCGGCGCCGAAAAAGGCCAGGGTTACAACAAGGCCCGTGGCGACAAGGTCATCGCCTTCGCCCGCGCCTTCCTCGACGAAGCCGCGCCACTGGCTGCCGGCTCGCACGTCGACTCCACCGGCTACCGCATCGAAGGCGGCAAGCTGATTGTTGCCCTCAAAGGCGGCAGCAACACCGGCCTGCGTGACGATGCCCAGCTCATCGGCTTCCACGGTGATGCTGCTGCACCGACCGCCGTGCTGCTCAAGCACAACGGCCTGCACTTCGAGATCCAGGTTGATGCCAGCACTCCGGTTGGCAGCACCGACGCCGCTGGCGTCAAAGACATCCTGATGGAGTCGGCGCTGACCACCATCATGGACTGCGAAGACTCGGTTGCCGCCGTCGACGCCGACGACAAGGTCATCGTCTACCGCAACTGGCTGGGTCTGATGAAAGGCGATCTGGCCGAAACCGTGACCAAGGGTGGTAAAACCTTCACCCGCACCATGAACCCGGACCGCGAGTACGCCGCGCCCAACGGCGGCAGCGTGACCCTGCATGGCCGTTCGCTGCTGTTCGTGCGCAACGTTGGCCACCTGATGACCAACCCGGCGATCCTCGACGCCCAAGGCAACGAGATCCCCGAAGGCATCCAGGACGGCCTGTTCACCAACCTGATCGCCCTGCACAACCTCAACGGCAACACCAGCCGCAAGAACACCCGCAGCGGCAGCGTGTACATCGTCAAGCCGAAGATGCACGGCCCGGAAGAAGTCGCCTTCGCCGCGGAAATTTTCAGTCAGGTCGAAGACCTGCTGGGCATGCCGCGCAACACCGTCAAGGTTGGCATCATGGACGAGGAGCGCCGTACCACGGTCAACCTCAAGTCCTGCATCAAGGCAGCCGCCGAGCGCGTGGCGTTCATCAACACCGGTTTCCTTGACCGCACAGGCGACGAAATCCACACCTCGATGGAAGCCGGCGCCGTGGTGCGCAAGGGCGCCATGAAAAACGAGAAGTGGATCGGCGCCTACGAGAACAACAACGTCGACGTGGGCCTGGCCACCGGCCTGCAAGGGCGTGCGCAAATCGGCAAGGGCATGTGGGCCATGCCCGATCTGATGGCCGCCATGCTCGAGCAGAAGATCGCTCACCCGCTGGCCGGTGCCAACACCGCCTGGGTACCGTCGCCGACGGCCGCTACCCTGCACGCCCTGCACTACCACAAGGTGGACGTCCAGGCGCGTCAGCGTGAACTGGCCTCGCGCACCCCGGCATCGGTGGACGACATCCTGGCCATCCCGCTGGCCGCCGACACCAACTGGTCGGACGAAGAAATCCGCAACGAGCTGGACAACAACGCCCAGGGCATCCTCGGCTACGTGGTGCGCTGGATCGACCAGGGTGTGGGTTGTTCGAAGGTGCCAGACATCAACAACGTCGGCCTCATGGAAGACCGTGCCACCCTGCGTATTTCTGCCCAACTGCTGGCCAACTGGCTGCGCCATGGCGTGGTCAGCCAGGAGCAGGTGCTGGAAAGCCTCAAGCGCATGGCCGTGGTGGTCGACCAGCAGAACGCCGGTGACGCACTGTACCGCCCGATGGCGCCGAACTTCGACGACAACATCGCGTTCCAGGCGGCTGTAGAGCTGGTGGTGGAAGGTGGCAAACAGCCGAACGGCTATACCGAGCCGGTGCTGCACCGCCGTCGCCGCGAGTTCAAGGCGCGTAACGGGTTGTAAACCGCAAGGGGCCGCTTTGCGGCCCATTCGCGGCACAAGGCCGCTCCTACAGGGGAACGCATAACCCTTGTAGGAGCGGCCTTGTGCCGCGAATGGGCTGCAAAGCAGCCCCTTTGTGCATCACTCGATCTTCAGTTCTTTCTTCACCAGTTCCAGCAGCTTGCCCAGGTCGACCGGCTTGAGCAGGAAATCCACCACCCCCAGGTGCATCACGTCCACCGCCTCTTTCACATCGGTGTCGCCCGACACCACGATGATCGACAACGCTGCGCGCTCCGACTCGCGAATCTGCCGGATCAGGTCCAGACCGTCCTCTGGCTGCATGCGCAAATCGGTGATCATCAAAGCAATCCGTTGCTGGTAATGCAGGTACAACCTGGCTTCTTCTGCCCCGTCCGCCCCCACCGCATCGATGCCCCGGCTTTTCAGGTACACGATCAGCGCCTCGCGGTTAACCGCGTTGTCATCCACCACCAGCACCAACGGCCTGGGTGCCACAGGCGCACTCACCACGGCCAATGCCTCACGCTCGGCGTCGCTCAAGATGTCGGTGTGCTCAGGCATGCTCATCTCGTCAAAAAAATTCCGCTTCAGCCTTAGGACCACATTACTCGCGTAACCCGTTTCGCCTTTCGTCGGGTCTTTGACAGGGGCCTTCATAGACTTACGTCCAATGGGCACCACCCCGCCGCAAGCCGACCATGGAGGCAGAAAACAACAGGGCCGGCACCTATATATAGATATATATAGTTCGGCATAGCGATACGGTCAGTTTCATGAGCAAAAAGGACGCCTACAGCCAGGCGGGCAGGACAGCAGTACTGCAGAACATTCAGGGCACCCTGCAGTTCCTGCAGCGCTTTCCGCCGTTCAACCAGATGGAGCACAGCCACCTGGCCTACCTGGTCGAGCAGTGCCAGCTGCGCTTCTATGCCTGCGGCGAGAGCATCGTCAAGCCTGCCGACGGGCCGATCGAGCACTTCTACATCGTCAAGCAGGGCCGCGTGGTTGGCGAGCGCCAGCACCTGGTCAAGCCTGGCGTGGAAACCACCTTCGAAATCACCAGTGGCGAGTGCTTCCCGCTGGCGGCCCTGCTGGGCGAGCGGGCCACCCGCACCGAGCACCTGGCCGGTGAAGATACCTTCTGCCTGCAGTTGAACAAGGCCGCGTTCATCCGCGTGTTCTCGATGTCTGAAGTGTTTCGGGATTTTGCCCTGCGCGGAGTCAGCAGCCTGCTCGACCAGGTCAACCAGCAGGTGCGACAGCGTGCCGTGGAAACCCTCGGCACCCAGTACTCGCTGAACACGCCATTGGGTGAACTGGCCATGCGTCATCCGGTGGTGTGCAGTGGCGACATGTCTTTGCGCGAAGCCGTGCGGCTGATGCACGAGCAGCAGGTCGGCAGCATCGTGGTGGTCGACCCGCAGCGCTACCCCACCGGCATTTTCACCCTGCGCGACCTGCGCCAGGTGGTGGCCTCGGCGGATGCCGACCTGGGCGCCCCCATCGAGCGGCACATGACAGTCAAACCCTTCTACCTCAGCCCTCAGGCCAGCGCTTTCGACGCGGCCATGGCCATGACCGAGCGGCATATCGCCCATGTGTGCCTGGTGGAAAACCGGCGCCTGTGCGGTGTGGTTTCCGAGCGTGACCTGTTCTCGCTGCAACGGGTCGACCTGGTGCACCTGGCGCGCACCATCCGCCATGCGCCGCGGCTGGACACCCTGGTCTCGCTGCGTGGGGAAATCAGCCAACTGGTCGAGCGCATGCTCGCCCACGGCGCATCGTCCACGCAGATCACCCAGATAATCACCCTGCTGAACGACCACACCGTGTGCCGGGTGATCGAGCTGGCGCTGGCCGAGCGCGGCGACCCGGGCGTGCCGTTCAGCTGGTTGTGCTTTGGCAGCGAGGGGCGCCGCGAGCAGACCCTGCACACCGACCAGGACAACGGCATCCTCTTCGAAGCGCTAGACCGTACCGAAGCCGACGCCATCCGTGCCCGCCTGCTGCCGCTCGCGCAATACATCAACCAGTGCCTGGCCCAGTGCGGCTTTACCCTGTGCAAGGGCAACGTCATGGCGGGCAACCCTGACTTGTGCCTGTCGCGCAGCGAGTGGGCACGGCGCTTTGCCGGCTTTGTGCGCGAGGCCAGCCCGGAGAACCTGCTGGGTTCGAGCATCTACTTCGACCTGCGGGTGGTGTGGGGCGATGAGCAAGGTTGCGAGCAACTGCGCCAGGGCCTGCTGGAGCAGGTGGCCGACAACCGCATCTTCCAGCGCATGCTGGCCGACAATGCCCTGCGCCAGCGCCCACCGGTGGGCCGCCTGCGCGAATTCGTGCTGACCCGACAGGGCAACGACAAGGCCGCCACCCTCGACCTCAAGGTCCAGGGGCTGACACCCTTCGTCGACGGCGCCCGTCTACTGGCGTTGGCCAATGGCGTCGGTGCTTGCAATACCCTGGAACGGCTGCGCCAGCTGGTAGCCAAGGGCGTGATCGAGCCACTGGACGGCGCGGCCTATGAAGAGGCTTACCATTTCATTCAGCAAACCCGCATGCAGCAGCACCAACGCCAGGCGCGCGACAACCTGCCCTACTCCAACCGGCTCGACCCGGACAGCCTCAACCACCTGGACCGGCGCATCCTGCGCGAGTCCCTGCGCCAGGCCCAGCGCCTGCAAAGCAGCCTGGCCTTGCGGTACCAGTTATGAGCCTGTTCGCGTGGCTGCGCCCCAGCACGCCCGAGCTGGACCACAGCACACGCCAGCGCCTGGCCCGGTTACCCAAGCCCACGCCGCTGGGGGTGTGTACCCTGCGCGAACAGCGCTGGGTAGTGCTGGACCTGGAAACCAGCGGGCTCAACCCCAACCGGGACCAGGTGCTGTCGATTGGAGCAGTGGCCATCGAAGATGGCGCCATCGATTTTGCCCAGCAGTTCGAACGTACCCTGCACCGGCCTTTGCAGAAGACCAACGCCAGCGTGCTGATCCACGGCCTGGGCCCGAGCGCCCTGGCCGCCGGTTGCGACCCGGCCGAGGCCTTGCTCGATTTGCTCGACTTCATTGGCGACAGCCCGGTGCTGGCGTTTCATGCGCCATTCGACCAGCGCATGCTGGCCCGTGCGCTGAAAGAGAGCCTTGGGTATCGCTTGCAGTCACCGTTCCTCGACGTTGCCGAACTGGCGCCGATGCTCAACCCCGACACAGTGTTGCGCGAGGCCGGGCTGGATGACTGGGTGGCGCGGTTTGGTTTGCAGGTGGAGGAACGCCACCATGCCAGTGCCGATGCCCAGGTGACCGCAGAGCTGGCGCTGATCCTGTTCAGCCAGGCCCGGCGCCAGCAACTGGACAGCCCGTTGCAGCTGGAGCAGCGGTTGCGTGGGTGGCGCAGGCGTAACGTGCAGAGTCACGGCCTTTAGCTTTGTATTGGCCTTGCTGGCCTCTTCGCGGGCACACCCGCTCCCACAGGGATCTCACAGCCTTGAATACTGTGGAGTACCTGTGGGAGCGGGTTTACCCGCGAAGAGGCCGGCACAGGCAACACATCCCTAGTGGTGGCAATCCGATAAGCGTCCATTGCACCCACCCCCTCCCCTCTGCAACAATCGCGAATAATTATCGTTAGTTAATGCATTCGTTCCGGGGGGACGCTGCTTGTCTTCTGCACAGAGCCCACACGCCGATCTGGTCGGTGCGCTGTACCGCGACCACCGCGGCTGGCTGCTCGCCTGGCTGCAACGCAGCATGGCCTGTCGCCAACGTGCCGAAGACCTGAGCCAGGACACCTTCGTGCGCCTGCTCGGCCGTGACCAGCTGGATACGCCCCGCGAACCCCGCGCCTTTCTGGCCGCCGTGGCCAAGGGGCTGATGTTCGACCATTTCCGCCGCGCCGCACTGGAACAGGCCTACCTCGCCGAGCTGGCACTGATCCCGGAAGCCGAACACCCCTCACCGGAAGCGCTGCACCTTATCCTTGAAGACCTCAAAGCCATCGACCGCCTGCTCGGCAAGCTGTCGAGCAAGGCCCGCGCAGCGTTCCTGCACAACCGCCTGGACGGCATGGGCCATGCCGAAATCGCAGAGCGCCTGGGCGTTTCAGTATCACGGGTGCGCCAGTACATCGCCCAAGGCATGCGCCAGTGCTATGTGGCCCTGTACGGGGAGCCGACGTGAGCAATGCACCGGTTTCGTCCCAGGTCCTGGAAGACGCCATCGCCTGGAAACTCAGCCTCGGCGACGCCAGCGGCACGCCGGATGAGCGCAACGCGTTCATGCGCTGGCATGCCGCCAGCGAAGAACACGCACGTGCCTGGCGTCAGCTCGGGGCCATGGACCAACGCGTCAGCGCTGCGGCCGGCCCGGCACGCCAGGCTTTGCTGCAATCGCGCGCCGGCCTGCGTCGACGCATCGGTAAAGTTGGCAGCGGGCTGGCCAGCATGGTCCTGCTCGGTTCGTTGCTGGCCTGGGTCGGCGCACCGTCACTGGCCCCCAGCTACTGGCTGGCCGACCAGCGCACGGCCACGGGTGAGCTGCGGACCTTGCGCCTGGAAGACGGCACACTGCTGAGCCTGAACACCCACACCGCGGTAGACATCGACTACGCAGGCGAGCAGCGGGTCATCGTGCTGCATCAGGGCGAAATCTCGGTCGAAACCGGCCACCAAGACCCCCGCCCGCTGCTGGTACGCACCGACGACGGTCGCCTGCGTCCCCTTGGCACGCGTTTCCTGGTGCGCCGCGAAGCCGGCGGTACACGCCTGGAAGTGCTGCAAGCCTCGGTCGCCGCCATGCCGCATAACAGCGGCGACGAACAAGTGCTGCGTGAAGGCCAGCAAGTGCTGATGAACGCCAACGGCCTCGGCCAGGTCGGCGCAGTACCGGTCGGGGCCGATGCCTGGACCCGTGGCATGCTGGTGGTGGACAACGTGCGCCTGGGCGAACTGCTGGCCGCGCTGGGCAAATACCGCAGCGGCTACCTCGGGGTAGACGAGCAAGTCGCAGACCTGCGCGTGACTGGCAGCTTCCCGCTGACCGACACCAACCTGGCGCTGGAGTCGCTGGTGCCGGCCTTGCCGGTAAAGATCGAGCGGCATACCCAGTGGTGGGTGAACGTCGTTCCCAAGTAAACCTTCACTGCCCTGTTCGCGGGCTTGCACGCGAACAGGCCACTACACACTCCAAATAATTCTCAATATTTTTCAGATTCGCCCTGTCACTTTTCAGATCTCGCTCGGCAAGGAAGCAGCAAGCACTTACCCGTCGAGGAACCGCCGCATGTCCCGTGCCGTTGATCGTATCCTGCGCCCCAGCCTCATGGCCCTGGCCATCGGCTTGGCTGCCCCGCTGTCCAGCCCTGCCTTGTTCGCCGCCGAGCCATCCACTGCGCGCGCCTACAACCTGCCCAGCGCGCCGCTAGCCACCACCCTCAACCAGATCGTCAGCCAGGCGGGCATCGCCTTGGCCATCGACCCGGCACTGGTCAGCGGCCGCACTTCGGCCGCGGTGAGCGGCCAGTACGACGGCCTTGGCGCCCTGCAAGCCGCCCTGCGCGGTACCGGCCTGCAACTGCAACAGAGCACCGTGGGCAGCTACAGCCTGGTGGCGGTGCCGGATGGCAGCCTGGCGCTACCAGAAACCACCGTGAACGCCGCCAGCGTTTCTGAAAGTGCCTGGGGGCCGGTAGAGGGTTACCTGGCCAAACGCACCGCCGCTGGCACCAAAACCGACACCGCACTGGTGGAAGCCCCCCGCTCCATCTCCATTGCCACCCGCGAGCAGATGAAAGACCGTGGCGTGCACAGCCTGGATGACGCCGTGCGCTACATGCCGGGCATCGTGTCGGCCAGTTTCGGTAGCGACACGCGGTATGACTGGATGCGCGTGCGCGGCTTCGAGCCCACCCAGTTCCTCGATGGCCTGCCGCTGCCACGCGGCGTGTACGCCAACCCCAAAGCCGAAACCTGGAACCTCGACCGCCTCGCCCTGCTGCGTGGCCCGGCCTCCTCGATCTATGGCCAAACCCCGCCCGGCGGCCTGCTCGACATGGTCAGCCGCCGCCCGCAGGCCGAAAGCGCCCATGAGATCGAGCTGCAATATGGCAGCGACAACCATCGTCAGATCAACTTCGCCAGCACTGGCAAGATCGACGACGACGGCCGCTTTCTGTACGGCGTCAGCGGCGTGATCCGTGACAGCGGCACACAAATCGACCATATCGACAACAAGCGCTACAACATCGCGCCAAGCCTGACCTGGAACATCGACGAAGACACGACGTTGACCTTGTTGACCCAGTTCACCCGCGACGATACCGGCGCCACCAGCCAGTTCCGGCCCATCCAGGGCACCAAGATCAACATGCCGTTCGGCAAGATCTCGCACCACAAGAACCTGGGTGACCCGGATTACGAGTTCTACGACCGCACTTACTACGCGCTGGGCTACGCCTTCGAACACCGCATCAACGATGTATGGCAGTTCCGCCAGAACCTGCGCTACACCAAGTCGGACCTGTCGTTCCAGACCATCACCCCTGGCAGTTACTATTCGCCGGGCGGCCCGGTGCAAGACGACGGCACAGTCAGCCGCATGTCGACCAATACCGATGAAGACATCAGCCAGTTCGCGGTGGACAACAACTTCCAGGCCGACTTCGCCACCGGTGACATTACCCACACCCTGCTGATCGGCCTGGACCACCAGCGCGTCAATACCAACTACCTGTCGATCTTCGGCTTCAACGTGCCGGACAGCAACGTCAACAACCCGGTCTACGGGCTGCCGATCACCCGCCCGGATCGCTCGACCGCGTTTTATGACTACAACCAGAAAACCCGTCAGACCGGCCTGTATGTGCAGGACCAGATGGCACTCGGCAACTGGCGCCTGACGCTGGGCGGTCGCGAGGACTGGGTGCATACCGGCACCAAGTTCTTCAACCAGGACGATGCCACCAGTACCCAGCGGGACAAGAAGTTCAGCGGCAACGCAGCCATCAGCTATGTGTTCGACTCGGGCTTCGTGCCGTACCTGTCGTATGCCGAGTCGTTCCAGCCCTCCAGCAATGCCAGTGTGTCGGCAACGAACCCGCTCAAACCCACCGAGGGCAAACAGTGGGAGCTGGGCGTGAAGTACCAGCCGCCAGGCTCCAACACCCTGCTGTCGGCAGCCGTGTATGACCTGACCCAGAAAAACGTCGCGGTCACCGACACCGTTGGTGGGGTGACCATCACCAGCCAGACCGGCGAAGTGAAAGTCCGCGGCCTTGAGCTGGAAGCGGTTTCCGATGTGACCGAAAACCTGAAGGTGATTGCCGCCTACACCCTGGCCAAGTCCGAGGTGCAGGACGGCGATTTCAAAGGCAACCGCCTGCAGCTGATGCCGAACCAGCAGGCGTCCATCTGGGGCGACTACACCTGGCACTCGGGCGTGCTCGACGGCTTCGGCATCGGCCTGGGCGCGCGTTACACCGGCAACACCTACGGTGACCAGGCCAATACCTACCTGGGCAAAGCCAAGGCCTACACCGTATTCGACGCGTCGGTGCATTACGACCTGGGTCGCCTGAACAGCAGCCTGCAAGGCGCCTCGGTGGCGGTCAATGCCACCAACCTGCTGAACAAGGATTACCTCTCTACTTGCGACGGGTACTACTGCTACTACGGCGATGAGCGCAGCGTTGTCGCCAGCGCCACTTACAAGTTCTGAATGAGCGGGGGCCGCCTTGCGGCCCCAGGTTCCAACAGACAAAATCGGTACCGTGATGAAAAGCCCCACCATCCGCCGCTGGTCCGTGGTCCACACCTGGAGCAGCCTGGTCTGTACCCTGTTCCTGCTACTGCTGGCACTCACCGGCCTGCCGCTGATCTTCCACCACGAACTCGAACACCTGCTCGGCGACGCCCCCGAGCTGCGCGAAATGCCAGCAGGCACCCCGCACCTCGACCTGCAGCAGCTTGTAGTGAAAGCCGAACAGCATCGCCCCGGCGAGGTCATGCAGTACTTCGGCTACGACGAAGACGAACCCAACGGCGTGGTCGCCATCACCGCCGCCACTGCGGGCACCGACCCCAACCTGTCGCACACCTTCATGCTCGACGCCCGTACCGGCGAGGCAGTGGCCATGCCGGCCGCCAATGGTGGTTTCATGATGGTCATGCTGCGCCTGCACGTGGACATGTTCGCCGGCCTGCCCGGCAAGCTGCTGCTGGCCTTCATGGGCATACTGTTCATCGTCGCGATCGTCTCCGGCACCGTGCTGTATGCGCCGTTCATGCGCCGCCTGGCGTTCGGCACCGTGCGCCACGAAAAATCCCGCCGCCTGCGCTGGCTCGACCTGCACAACCTGCTCGGCGTGGTTACGCTGGCGTGGGCGTTGACAGTGGGCGTGACCGGTGTGATCAGTGCCCTGTCCGACCTGGTCATCGCCGCCTGGCGCAACGACAGCCTGGCAACCATGGTCGCACCGTATCGCAATGCCCCGCCGCTCACCGACCGCGCGCCAGCCACACGCCTGCTGCAGATTGCCGAACAGGCCGCCCCTGGCATGCGCCCGGACTTCATTGCCTTCCCCGGCACGCGCTTTTCCAGCGAGCACCACTACGCGGTGTTCATGAACGGCTCCACCCATCTGACCTCGCACCTGTTCACGCCGGTGCTGATCGACGCCCGTACCCTGGCAGTGACTGCCGTAGGCGATCGCCCTTGGTACATGGACGCCATGGGCCTGTCGCAGCCGCTGCATTTTGGCGACTACGGCGGGCGGCCGATGCAAATACTGTGGGCGGTCCTGGATGTGCTCACCCTCATCGTGCTCGGCAGCGGCCTCTACTTGTGGTGGGGCAAGCAGCGCAAACCCAGGGAGGCGCGGACATGAGCCACCAGTCGCAATCCACTGTGCGCCTTTTCGCCTGGCCAGCGGTGATTGCCCTGCTGGGCTTCGTGGGCCTGTTCGCCGCGCTGCTGGGGGACGGTGGTTGGGACGTGCTGGCCTGGGCCGGCCTGGGCCTTCCAGCCCTGCTGAGCCTGCGCGGGCTGTTCTGGCGTCGGCGGCGCTAGCCCGCTACCACCACGCAGTTGCGGGTATTGCCAAGCATGGGGTTTTCCTCAACCAAGGATCAGCCCCATGCGCCCCCTCGAACACCTGGAACAGATCGACCGACACATCGGTGACCTGCTCGACGGCCTCCCCACCATCGCCCTCAACCAACCCATCACCTCCGGCACGCGCACCTGGCTACACGGCGAGCTGGCCAGTTTCTGGGCCACAGCCGATGAACAGGGCAACACGCCCAGGCAGCAATTGCTGATACTGCGCAAGGCGCTGATGCTGGCCGAAATCGAATTGCGCGTGGCCGACCAGACCTTGAGCAACGGGCAAGCCGAACTCTTGCGCACCTGCCTGGAGAAGCCATTGCCCTCACAACGCAGGCACTTGCCTCTGGCCGAGCGGGCACAGGTGTACCGCGTACTGCTGGAAGACCGGCGGCCCAACTGGCGCAGCTACCTCCCAGGCACTCTGGTCATCGTTGCCAGTACCGTCGAGGGCCACATGCTCACGGCAGAAGACGCCGCAGGCAGCGCCTTGCTGTGCAGCCTGTCACAGGGTATCGAAGCATTCGATTCCCTTGCCGCACTGCACAAAGAGCTCTGCGAACGCCTGGAGGATCCGCTCCAGAGCCGGCCACTGCTGCACCTGTACCTTGAGGAACAGGCAGACCGCGCGCGCCGGTCGCATCGCCTGCGCTATGACTGGTATGCCGACAGCCTGCTGGAGGCTCAGGTCGACAGTGTGATCGAAGCCCAGCGCCAGCGGTTGAGTGATCCCGGGTTATGGAGCGTCGACATAACCGACCAGCACGCCCGGCTGAACAGGGCCATGGCGCTTCGGCACGAAGTCGGCGCCAAACCCATCCTGCAGACGCGCTATTCGCAACTGCTTGAAAAGAACCTGCCGAACTGGCTGCGCAATACCTCCGCGCAAGGCCTGAGCCATATCATGCAGACCATGCAGGAGCTGGTGGCAACTGCCGAGCGGGCTGCAGCCCCCGGCGTGCTTAGCCTCAACGACTTCAAGCAACGCAACAGCCTGCTGAGCTGGGCCAATGCACGCCTGCGCGAGCGCCTGAGCTACGACCTGGGGTACGACGCGGATCCGGGCGAGATTCAGGTGAGTATCGTCCGCGCCCGCCGTACCGGCGCTGTCATGCATCCCTTCGCCACCTCCTCCTACGTCACCTACGCCGGCATGCAGCGCGTGGGCGATGAGATGGTGGAAATGGTCGAGGAAAGCAACACGCTCGAACAGCTGGCGCTGAAGAACCTGCCATGGTTCGACACCGACTACTGGCTTACCGCGCGCATGGTCCATGCCCGAGGGTGTGCCATACCACCTGGCCTAACGGCGGAGTATGTGAAAAACATGATCCGGGAACTGAACGTGGGCGACAGCTACGCAATGTACCTGCATACCCAACTTATCGGTTCCAGAACCGGCAAGTGGCGCCAGGCCGCACACAGCCGGGTAAACCTGGCGCGCATGCGTGCAGAAGCAGTCAAGGCACGCTACGCCGGGCACTTCGGCGAAGACCCTTTCGAGCACGGTTACAACTGGGTGTGCGCCGTGCTGGATCAACCGCACAATACCTTGCGCGCCCCGGTGGCGGGCTACCCGGTCACGGTTCGACAATTGAACATCATGGGCCACACCCTGCAGGGTGTGCTGCTGCTCAACAGTACCCCCTACAAGTCCCAGGCATGCGTGTTGTATACGCCGGATGCACCGGACCGCAGGGCATGGCGCCGTTTTCGCACCACCCGCGAACTGCTTCGTACTGTGCGCCAGCAGCCCGGGCTGAAGGCGTACATTGCACAGCGCCTGCCATTGCTACCCGCAGCCACGGTGCAGCGCCTTCTGGACAAGGGGCGCCTGGGCACACATGTAAAAACCCCTGCAGTGAACGATGACCTGTTTTTTGTCTATTACCGGGCCGAGGTCCAGGCGCTGATCGCCCAGGCCGATGCCGACAGCATGACGACCCAGGAAGTGAATGCGCAAACGATCATCGCGCTGAGCTGGCGCCTGGTGGACTTCATCAGCCTGCTGCTGCCCAACCAAGCCCTGTTGGCATTGTCGATCGGCCGCATGGCCATCGACATCTGGGACGGCGTGCAGGCCTTCAAGCAGGAGGATGTGGAAGGGGTGATGCGCCACGCCTACAACGCCTTCAGCCACCTCAATGATGCAGCGATCAGTTATGTAGGCTCTGGCCTGCTGCGCCGTTCGCTGCGTGGCATGCCCAAGCAACCGCCATTGCCGTTGCCCGCGCGCTTCCAGGCGCAACCGGACAGCACCAACCTGCGCTATCGCATAGACGGCATCTACGGTGAAGGGGTATACGAACAGCCCACGGCCTTTGGCGGGCTGTCGCTGTACTTCGTCAAGGATAACGACAACCGCTACTACAAGGTCAGTTTCGACGGCTACCGCTGGCGGGCCATCGACCCTGACCAACCGGATGCCTACCTGCATCAGCCGCTCAAGCGCAGAGCCGACGGGCAATGGGTAATCGACTCATCGGTGCACTGGTACGACGGGCTGCCCGACCTGACGCAGCTGCTGCAGGACTGCTACCTGCAAGCGCCACTGGCGGGCACACCTTTGAACATCGAACAGGGGCTCTACCAGGCTGAAGATCAACTGTACCTGGCGCTCATGGGCGGGCAGTTACCTTTACGCCGCCACTTGCTGCCAGACCGTTACCACTTGCAGATGGCAGCCGCCAGCAGCGCTGGCGCGGCGCCGTGGGCGGTATTGCGCCACGAGAATGGCCAGTGGCTGATACGCGTTCGCCAGGCGGGGCGCAGCAGCGACTGGCTGGCATTGCCAGATCAGCCACTGCCAGCCCGCTGACTGCCCGCATCGACAGCCTTAATCGCCCAGCTTGGGCAATAACCGGTCCAGCCGCTGGTACAAGGCACTGCCACTCGGCCAGTTTCGCAACAGCCGCGCCCGATCCCGGGCGTAGGCCGGGGCGAAGCTGAGCTGGGTCGCGTGCTGGCACATGGCATCGAGGTCAATCAGCGACCACCGGCCATTGTCCCAGAACAGGTTATGGCCCTTGAAGTCGCCATGGCTGATGCGCTCGCGAATCAGCTGCTGCATCACATGCACCAGCGCATCCACCTGTTCCTCGGGCGCATCGCCATTTTCGACGTAGGGCGCAAAGCATGCCGTCAGGTCCGGGCCATCGACATACTCGGTGACCAGATAGGCACGGCTGCGCAGCCCCATGACCCGTTGCTCCAGCACCGCCAAAGGCTTGGGCGTAGCGATGTCGAGGAACTCCAGGCGGTGGCCTTCGATCCACGAATGCCAGGCACGGCTCGGGCGCCAGAAGCGCTTGAACCAGTGCGCGGTGTTCTTGATGTTGTAGCGTTTGAGCACAAGCTTGCGACCGTTCACCTCGATGCGCGCCACACTGGCGGCGCCACCGGTCTTGTACAGGTGGCCCCTGTCGATCAGTGCATCGGCCTGCTCCAGTACCGGCTGCATGGCCTCGACCTCACTGCGACGGATCGCCTGCAACCCCGAGAGTGTGCGCTGGACACTGAACAGGCTGCATTCGCGGCCCGCTTTGTCCAGGTAGTCCTTCTGGCGCCAGTTGCGCACCTTGTCCACCTGCTTTTGCAGGGCTTCCAGTGGCAACGCATGTTCGGCGTTGGCCAGCAGGTAGTGGACCAGCAGCTCTTCGATGAAAGGTTCCAGGCGCTTGGGCAGCTGGGCAAAGAATACGCCGAGGTTTTCCAGTACACGTGGGCGCGACAGCTGCTGGCCTGGCGTTTCAGCCTTGATACCGGCGCCATCGATCAGGTACAGCTTGCCGCCATGGCGCAGCAGGTTGTCCAGGTGCAGGTCTTCCTGCCAAAGGCCCTGAGCGTGCATGTGCGCGACAGCCGTGAGCGCTTCGCCCAGCACCAGGTGTTGTTCGTCGGCCAGCACCGGCAGGCTTTCCACCGCCGCCCAGGCATCGGCCAGGCTCTCAGCGCCGTCGAGGAATTCGAAGAGCAGCCAGCCGCCCTCGCCTTCCTTGAGGCCGTCGGCCAGCAGCTTCGGTGTGGTCAGGCCATGTTCGGCCAGCAATTTCACACCTTGCAGTTCGCGCTGGAAATGCCGGGCGGCGTTGCCGCCCACCAGCAGCTTGGCCAGCACCGGGATACCGCGCCACACACCAGCGCCCACATAGCGCTGCCCGGGCAGGACGCGCAGCAGGCTGAGCAGTTGCAGTTCGGCGCTGCCGGCGGCGTCCGCCAGGGTGATGCTCAGGGGCAACGACGGGCTGCGCCCGGCGTCCTTCAGTTCAGACAAACGCATCAGCGGGCCTCTTTTTCACGACGCCGTTGCGTCAGGCGTTGCAGCCAGGTATCGACCAGCGTGCTGTCAGCCGGCTGCGCCAGGTAAGTCGCCAGCATCGTGCGCACATCAGCCTCGCTCCAGGCGCGGGCGCGACGCAGCAGCGGCTCCAGGTCCTTGAGGCGGTCACGCATGCCAAACAGCAATGGCCGGGTCTTCTCCAGGTCGATCAGTTGTGCATCCCAGCCTTCTCGTCGCTGGCGCAGGAAAATGTGCTTGGGATAGAAGCAGCCATGCACCTGGCCGGCGCTGTGCAGGGTACGCGCCAGTTGGCCGCACGCCTGCAGGATGCCATTGCGTTCGGCATCGCCCAGCTGTGGCCAGTGGGCCAACAGGCTGTCGAGATCGGCCCACTCGTCCAGCGCGCGGGTCATCAGGATGGCGCGGTGCTTGCCGCCTTGCTTGCGCTCGCCATAGAACACCGCCTGCAAGGCCGGAATGTGCAGCTTCTGATAGCGGCTGATGTTGCGAAACTCGCGGGCAAAAGTGGGCTCGCCAAACGGCCGGTGCAGGGTGCGCGTCAGGTAGTCGCTCTGGCGCTTGAGGTAGTACCCCTTGCCTTCGAGTTCCAGGCGGAACACGCTGCTCCAGCCACCACGGCCGGTGTTGGGTTCATCCACCGCCTCCAGTTGCAGCGCCCACAGCGCCTCGAAGTCGTCCAGGCCATGGCGTTTGAGCAGCGCGAGGTCCGCGCTGGCCAGGTAATCGGTCATTCCCTTCCCTCGAAAAAGCCCAGCACCTGGCGAATGCGCTTTTTGTCGCGCACATTCAGCCGGTCGCGGCCACGGTATTGCAGATAGAAACGCAGGCGCTGGGTGGCCGACAGGTGGTATTTGGCCACCTTGTCCAGGCACGCCAGGTCCTTGATCATCCGGTGCCGCCACATGAAGCCGCGCCAGAAGTCGCCGGTGGGGCAATCGATGAAGAATAGCGTGCCCTGGTCGTCGACCAGCAGGTTGCGCCACTTCAGGTCATTATGGGCAAAGCGGTGCTCGTGCATGACCCGGGTGTGGCGCGCCAGCTGACGACTGAGATGGTCGACCCAGGCCCGGTCGGCCAGGCGTGTATCGTTGCGTTCGGCCAGCGCAGACAAGTCTTCGGTGTTCGGCAGCTCGCGGGTGATCATAGCCCCGCGCCCAAAGGCCAGGCCGTTGCGTTCCAGGCCCCAGGCCACCACTTCGGCAGTAGGGATACCCCACTTGGCGAACAGCTTGAGGTTCTGCCATTCGGCTTTGATGCGCGGCCGCCCCAGGTAGCGGCGCATGTGCTTGCCAGCCCCGGTGTAGCGCTTGACGTAGTAATTGACCCCGTCACGCTCGATGCGCACCACTTCGCTGAGCGGGTCGCGGGTCAGGCGCTCGCCTTGCAGGGCAAATACCGCATCGAGGCTGCCAAAGTCCGCCGCCAGGTGTTCGTAGCCTGGCGCCAGTGTCCAACCCGCCATCAGAGCGCGTCCCCATAGCGTTGTTTGCGATCGTAGAGTTTCTGCGCCTTGCACTCCAGCCAGGCGAGCAACCGGGCCTCGTCTTTGAGCACTTGCCGCAGCGGGCGATGGAAGTACCCCTGCAAAAAGCGCAGCTTGTCGCGCCGGGTGAGGCCGATGTCCAGCGCTGAGAAGTACAGCGCGGCCAGGTCCTTGTCGCGCCAGCGGCGGCTGATTGTCGCCCGGGTCTGGGCGCGGTGCAGGTCAATGACCGACAGTTTGAAGTCATCCGCCGTCACCGGGCGGTCGGTGTGCAGCAGGAAATGGCAGATGTAGCAATCGCGGTGGTTGACGCCGGCACGGTGCATGCCGCCGGTCATTTTTGACACTTCGGCGATCAGCGCACGCTTCAGACGCGGTTCGGGCGGCTGCTTGAGCCAGTCGATACTGAAGTCTTCCAGGCTGATGGTCGGCGCCAGCTCTTGGGTGATGATGAACGAGTGCTGCGTGGCCGGATTACTGCCACGCTCGCCATAGGCGACTGCGGTCATGGTCGGCACGCCCACCTCGTGCAGGCGCTGGATAGCCCGCCATTCCTGGCCGGCACCCAGCACCGGCAGCTTGGCGGTGAGCAGGTTTTTGAAGATCTCGCTCCATCCGATGCCGCGGTGGATCTTGACGAAAAAGCCCTCGCCAGCCACTTCGGTACGCAGTGTGCGCCGCCCTTCCAGCTCGCGATAGACCTCACCTTGCAGCGCCTCTACAGCATCGAAGGCATCACGCCCGGCCCACAGGCGCTTGAACGGTTCGGCCAGTATCAGCTTCATGCGGTTTTCTGCCCCAGGATCACGTCGGCAGCATGCTGCGGCATGCTGTACAGATCGGCGGTTTCAGCAAACGCCAGGCCGTTGCGCGACCAGCTGGCGCGGGCCTGCGGGTCTTCCAGCATGCGTTGCAGGTAGCCGTTGAGCTGTTCCTGTTCGAATGGCTCGTCCAGCACCAGGCCACAGTCGGCCTCGGCAATGTAATGGGCGTAGCCGCACACCTTGGACACCAGCACCGGAAGGCCAGCCACCAGCGCTTCAAGCAGCACCGTGCCGGTGTTCTCGTTGTACGCCGGGTGAATCAGCAGGTCGGCACCCAGCAGGAAACGCGGGATGTCGCTGCGGCCCTTGAGGAACTGCACCTGCTCACCCAGCCCCAGGGTGGCGCTCTGCAACTGGAACACCTTGGGGTCGTCCTGGCCGATCACCATCAGCTTCGTGCGCTTGCGCAGGGCCGATGGCAGCGCGGCCAGCGCCTTGAGGCTGCGGTCCACACCCTTGGTCTTGAAGCCCGAGCCAATCTGTACCAGCAACAGGTCGTCATCGCCCAAGTCGAATTCCTTGCGGAATTCGGCACGGATCTCGGCCGCATTGGCCGGCGCGCGGCGATCCTGGGAAATACCCGGTGGCAGCAGGTGGAAGCGCTCCACCGGGGTGCCGTAATGCTTGATGAACAGCGGCTGCTGCACCTCGGAAATCATCAGCACTTCGGTGTGGGCGTCCTTGGCGAACACCGCACGCTCGTACTCGGCAAAGTGCCGGTAGCGGCCCCAGCGGCGGTACAGCCCACCGCGCAGGGTCTGCGCCTTGTCTTCGAAGCAGCCGTCGGCGGCGTAGTACACGTCCAGCCCCGGCATCTTGTTGAAGCCGATCAGGCGGTCGACCGGGCGCTTGGCCAGGTCGGCGGCCATCCAGGCGCTGAGCTTCTCGTTGCGACGGTGGTTGAAAATGGCCTTGACCGGCGCCACCAGCACCTCGAAGCCAGGCGGAATGTCACCCTCCCAGATCAGCGTGTACACACGGATCTGGTGGCCCCGCTTCTGGCATTCCAGGGCAATGCGCATGAAATCGCGCTGCAGCCCGCCGAAGGGGAAATATTTGTAAAGCACGAAAGCCAGTTGCATCAACGGACATCCTCAGCCAGCAGCAACGCGCTCAAGCGGCCCGCCACATGCTCGGGATTCAGGCGAGTGAAGCACAGCGGCCACTCGCGTTTCAGATCGAACCGGCGCAGGTCGTCGGCGCTCGGTTTATAGGTGCACTTCTTCTGCAGGCAGGGAGCGCAAGGCCAGTCACTGGCCTGGTGAATCTGGGTCCGTCCGTAGGCACCGGTCAGGCCCGGGTTGGTCGGGCCGAACAGCGAAATGGTCGGCACATCGAGTGCCGCAGCCAGGTGGCCAAGGCCGGTATCGACCGCCACACAGGCTTTTGCCGCCGCCAATACACGGGCAACCCCGGCAAGGTTCAATTTGGGGAGCACCTGGCAGTTGTTCAAGCCCTGTGCAATGCGCTCGGCCCGCGCCTTCTCGGCGGCGTTGCCCCAAGGCAGGCGCACTTCCAGCTTGCGCCGACCCATGCGCTCGGCCAGCTCGCGCCAGTAGGCTTCGGGCCAATGCTTGGTCGCCCAGGTGGTGCCATGCAAAAACACCACGTAAGGCGCTGCTGGCGGCAGCTGCAGGCGCTCCAGGTCCAGCCCGTAATCGCCTATGCCCTCTGGCAAGTCGTAGGCCAGGGCCATGGCAAACAGCTGGCGCACCCGCTCCACCGCGTGCTGGCCGGTGGCAACCGACAGGCGCCGGTCATAGAAGCGGCTGGCCCAGCCTTCGCGGGCCGAGTAGCGGTCCAGGCCGGCGACCGGGGCCTTCACGTAGCGGGTGAGCCAAGCCGACTTGACCAAGCCCTGGGCGTCAATCACCAGGTCGTACTTGCGCTCGCGCACACGCTGTTTGAACGCCTTCCACTCGCCACTCTTGAGGGTCTGCCAAAGATTCTTGCGCCAGCGGCGGATGGCCACCGGTATAACCTGGTCGACCGCAGGGTGCCAGCCGGGGATTTCAGCGAAGCCTTCCTCCACCACCCAGTCGAAACGGATGCCCGGGATGGCATGGGCGGCATCGGTGAGCGCCGGCAGGGTGTGGATCACATCACCCAACGACGAAGTCTTGATGATCAGTACCCGCACTTAGTCGACCTCGGCCACGGTATCGATCAGGTCCGGCCCGCTCAGGCTGTGCAGGGCGGCGATGACTTTGCCCGGGTCCAGCAGGCGCAGGCAGTTGTAGTGGCCGAAACGGCAGGTACGGTCGAAGCATGGGCTGCACTCGATACCGGTACGCACCACCTCCACCTGGTCGGCCAGCGGCGGAGTAAAGCCGGGCGATGTGGAGCCGTACACCGCCACCAGCGGGCGGTTCAGTGCGGCGGCCACGTGCATCAGGCCGGAGTCGTTGGACACCACGGCATGGGCACAGGACATCAGGTCGATGGCCTCGGCCAGCGAGGTCTCACCGGCCAGGTTGGAGGATTCTTCGCGCAATCCCGGGATCAGCCGGTCACGGATCTGCTCGCCGACCGGGTGGTCGTTCTTCGAGCCGAACAGCCATACCTGCCAGCCCTGGCGGATCATCGCATCGGCCACGGCCGCGTAATGCTCGACTGGCCAACGCTTGGCCTCGCCGAACTCGGCGCCAGGGCACAGCGCCAGTACCGGGCGGTCCAGCTCCAGGCCGAACTTGGCCAGCGCAGCCTCGCGGCTTTGCGCTTCGATCTGCAGGCTGGGGCGCGGGTACGGCTGCGGCAGCTCGGCGCCGGGCGCGTACGCCAAGGCCATGAAGCGTTCGATCATCAGCGGGTAGCGGGCCTTGTCCAGCTTGCGCACATCGTTCAGCAGGCCGAAGCGCATTTCGCCGCGCCAGCCGGTGCGCTTGGGGATGCCAGCGAAGAACGGCACCAATGCCGACTTCATCGAGTTGGGCAGCAGGATGGCCTGGTCGTACTGGCCGACCAGGGATTTGCCGATGCGCCTGCGCGTGGCCAGTTCCAGCGCGCCGTGGCCGAGCGGGAAGCTCAAGGCCTGACGGACTTCGGGCATACGCTCCAGGATCGGCCGGCTCCACTCGGGGGCCAGCACGTCGATCACGCAGTCGGGGTGCTGCTGTTTCAGGCACTGGAACAAGGTCTGCGCCATCACCATGTCGCCGACCCAGCTGGGGCCAATGATCAGTATTCTCATGCTTAGTCCAGAAACGCTCGGGGAGGCTACAGGCTGCGGTACAGCCTGGCCTCCCCTCTTTATATTCAGGCTATGTGGCGGACAGTGTACCACCGGTGGTGAGGCATGAGCCTTCAGGGCTGCTTTGCAGCCCATTCGCGGCACAAGGCCGCTCCTACAGGAGATCGCATTCCCATGTGGGAGCGGCCTTGTGCCGCGAATGGGCCGCAAAGCGGCCCCAACAATCTCAAGTCAACCCCAGTTCACCCCAGATCCGCCGCACTTCACGGCGTTCATCGGCAAACTGCGTCGCATCGATCACCCCGGCCTGCTTCTGCAGGGCCTGGCGGTGCGAGGCCGAGCGGAACGCCTTGTACACTTCACGCAACAGCACCGCGTCACTGGCCGGCATCAGGTTCGCCTGCTCCAGCTCTTCCAGAATGCGGATGTTATCGGTCCATCGGAGTATGGCCGGATGGTCATGAGACCAGGCCAAAGCGGCGTATTGCACCATAAATTCGATATCGACGATACCGCCGGCATCCTGCTTGATATCGAAGGGCACACCGGCCTCGAAGGCGTTGGCCGCAGTACCGGCAGCCGTGGCCTTGGTACCGAGGTTGCCGCGCATCTTGGCGCGCATTTCACTCACTTCGGTGCGCAGTTTTTCCAGGTCGCGCGCCTGGCCCAGTACCTTGGCGCGCACGCCTTCGAACGCCGCGCCCACCTGTTTGCAACCCACCAGTACGCGGGCCCGCACCAGGGCCTGATGCTCCCAGGTCCAGGCTTCGTTCTGCTGATAGCGCTCGAAGGCGCCCAGCGAACTGACCAGCAGGCCGGCAGCACCGGACGGGCGCAGGCGCATGTCCACATCGTACAGCTGGCCCGAGTTGGTCTGGGTGGTCAGCAGGTGAATGATGCGCTGGCCCAGGCGGGTGAAGAACTGGGCACTGTCGATGGGCTTGGTGCCGTCGGTTTCCGCCTGCGGGTCGCCGTCGTGGATGAACACCAGGTCCAGGTCCGAGCCGTGGCCCAGCTCCAGGCCGCCGACCTTGCCGTAACCAATGATGATGAACCCTGGGTCGCACAGGCTGCCGTCGCTGCGCTTGGGCTGGCCGTGGCGGGCCACGGTCTGGCGCCAGGCCAGGGCGAGCACCTGGTCGAGGATGGCCTCGGCCAGCCAGGTCAGGTAGTCGCTGACTTTCATCAACGGCAGGTTGCCGCTTATTTCCGAAGCAGCCACACGCAGGCTGTGCGCCAGCTTGAAGTGGCGCAGCGCTTCCATCTGCTGCTCCAGGTCGTCCTCGGGGATGCGCGTCAGGCGTTCGCGCAACTCGCTGGCCAGCTCCGGGGCCAGTGGCGGGCTGAACAAGCGGCCTTCATTGAGCAGCTCGTCGAGCAACAGCGGGTACAGCGCAATTTGCTCGGCAATCCACGGGCTGGCAGCGCACAACGTCAGCAGACGGCGCAAAGCGCCGGGGTTTTCGGTCAGCAGTACCAGGTAGGCAGACCGCCGCGCCACCGCCTCGACCAGCGGCAACACACGCTCAAGCACCAGGTCAGGATTGTCATGCTCCACCGCCTGGGCCAGCAGCCGTGGGATGAAGGCATCCAGGCGCTCACGGCCGATACGCTGCATCGAGCGCAGCTGCGGGCTGGAGCGCAGGCCGGCCAGACGCCGCAGGGCTTCGACGGGCTGCTTGAACCCGGCCTCTTCCAACTGCCGGCCAGCGGCTTCCTCGTCCTGCGCCTGCTCCCATAGCGGCGACCATTCGCCCCCCACCACCAGTTCGCCCTCACCGTCTTCGTCATCCGGGTCGGCGATCACCTGGCGGAAGTGCCAGTCGATACGGCCACGCCAGTACATCAGCTGGTCGTGGAAGCTGTGCCAGTCGGCAAAGCCGAGCATATAAGCCACCCGCGCCTGGTCCGTTTCGCCTTCAGGCAACATTTGCGTCTGCCGGTCGGCGATGGCCTGGATGGCGTGCTCGGTATAACGCAGGAACTCATACCCCTCGCGCAGCTCGGCCACCACCGCCGGCGGCAGGTAACCCTGCCCCTCGAGGGTGGCCAGCACCTTGAGCAACGGCCGTTGCTGCAGGCTGAGGTCGCGCCCGCCGTGGATCAGCTGGAAGGCCTGGGCGATAAACTCCACTTCGCGGATGCCGCCGGCACCCAGCTTGATGTTGTCGGCCATGCCCTTGCGCCGCACCTCCTGCTGAATCAGCTGCTTCATGGTGCGCAGCGCTTCGATTGCGGAAAAATCCAGGTACCGGCGGTACACGAACGGCCGCAGCATTTCCTGCAACTGCGCGCCGGCCGCCTGGTCGCCCGCCACCACCCGTGCCTTGATCATCGCGTAGCGTTCCCAGTCACGGCCCTGGTCCTGGTAGTACTGCTCCAGGGCATTGAAGCTGAGCACCAGTGCGCCGGCCGAGCCATAGGGGCGCAGACGCATGTCGACGCGGAACACGAAGCCGTCGACGGTCACCGGGTCCAGCGCCTTGATCAGCCGCTGGCCAAGGCGGGTGAAGAACTCCTGGTTTTCCAGCGAGCGCTTTACCCCTTTGGTTTCACCGCCTTCGGGGAAACCGAAGATCAGGTCGATGTCCGACGACAGGTTAAGCTCCACCGCCCCCAGCTTGCCCATGCCCAGCACCACCATGTGCTGCGGCTGGCCGCTGCGGTTGCCGATGGGGGTGCCGAACTGCTGGCAATGGCGCGGGTACAACCATTGGTAGGCTTCGTCGATGGCGGCATCGGCAAGGTCAGACAGGTCGCGGCAGGTTTCGCCAAGCGCCGCCTGGCGGGTGATGTCGCGCCAGATGATGCGCAGCTGCTGGCGGTTGCGCGCGCGGCGCAGGTTACGCGCCAGCTCGTCGTCGCTTTGCGCAGCCTGGGCAGCCGCCGCGATTTGCCCGCGCAGTTGCCCCGGCGCATAACCCCGCTCCAGCTCGCCACTGGCCAGCAGATCGAAGAGCATGGCTGGCTCGCGCTGGGCCAGGCCCAGAACAAAGTCGCTGGCGGCAGCAACCTGATCGAATTGTTGCCGGTGCACCGTGCTCCAGGCGTTCAGGTCGAGGTCAGGGTGAGCGGCCACTGCATCGCTCAGGAATTGCTGGTTGCGAGCGACCAGTGGCTGGAGGGTGGCGGGCAGATCGGACGGCAAAGGCAGGCGCATGGTCTATCCTTGATCGGCGTGAAATAGAAGGGAAAAAGCGGCCAAGGGGAAGCCGGACCACGGTTGGACTGTCGTACAAAAGTTGGAAATAGCTGAAAAAAACGAAAACTTGGCAACAAACATCAAGAAGTACCCGTTCGCATCACAATGCCAACCACCATGAACGTTTTTCCTCACAAGCCAAGGTGCGACCAAACGTCGCAGAAATGTAGTTTTACTACTACTCATGTCGTGCAAAAGCATGAAATGCGCAAGCAAATGTAGTAAAACTACACGGCGCCGGATGACACCCCGGTAATCCAAGAATTCACGACGTCTGCCCATAAGGCCAGTCGCAATCTCAGGCAATCGATTCTGGTTGCCTTTCCGCCCTGGAGCAAGCCATGCAAGACCTCGATCCAATCGAAACCCAGGAATGGCTGGATGCCCTGGAGTCGGTCCTCGACAAAGAAGGCGAAGACCGCGCTCATTACCTGATGACCCGTATGGGCGAGCTGGCCACCCGCAGTGGCTCCCAGCTGCCGTATGCGATCACCACGCCATACCGCAACACCATCCCTGTCACCCACGAAGCACGCATGCCTGGCGACCTGTTCATGGAACGCCGCATTCGCTCGATGGTGCGTTGGAACGCCTTGGCCATGGTCATGCGCACCAACCTGAAAGACTCGGACCTGGGCGGACACATCTCCAGCTTCGCCTCCAGCGCCACCCTGTACGACATCGGTTTCAACTACTTCTTCCAGGCCCCGACCGAAGAACACGGTGGCGACCTGATCTTCTTCCAGGGCCACGCTTCGCCGGGCGTCTACGCTCGCGCCTTCATGGAAGGCCGCATCAACGAAGACCAGATGAACAACTTCCGTCAGGAAGTCGACGGCAACGGTCTGTCTTCGTACCCGCACCCATGGCTGATGCCTGACTTCTGGCAGTTCCCGACCGTATCGATGGGTCTGGGCCCGATCCAGGCTATCTACCAGGCGCGCTTCATGAAGTACCTGGAAGCCCGTGGTTTCATCCCGGCCGGCAAGCAGAAGGTCTGGTGCTTCATGGGTGACGGCGAGTGCGACGAGCCGGAATCCCTGGGCGCAATCGCCCTGGCCGGCCGCGAGAAACTGGACAACCTGATCTTTGTCATCAACTGCAACCTGCAGCGCCTCGACGGCCCGGTTCGTGGCAACGGCAAGATCATCCAGGAACTCGAAGGCGTGTTCCGTGGCGGCGGCTGGAACGTCAACAAAGTGGTCTGGGGCCGTTTCTGGGACCCACTGCTGGCCAAGGACACCAACGGTGCCCTGCAGCGCCGCATGGACGAAGTCATCGACGGCGAGTACCAGAACTACAAAGCCAAAGATGGCGCGTACGTTCGTGAGAACTTCTTCAACACCCCAGAGCTCAAGGCCATGGTCGAAGACCTGTCCGACGACGAGATCTGGAAGCTCAACCGTGGCGGCCACGACCCGTACAAGGTCTACGCGGCGTACCACCAGGCTGTGAACCACAAAGAGCAGCCGACCGTCATCCTGGCCAAGACCATCAAGGGTTACGGCACCGGTGCTGGCGAAGCCAAGAACACTGCGCACAACACCAAAAAGGTCGACGTTGAGAGCCTGCGTCACTTCCGTGACCGCTTCGACATCCCGGTCAAGGATGCCGACCTTGAGAACCTGCCGTTCTTCAAGCCGGAAGAAGGTTCTGCCGAAGCCAAGTACCTGGCCGAGCGCCGCGCAGCCTTGGGTGGCTTCGTACCACAGCGCCGTGCCAAGAGCTTCAGCGTACCGACCCCATCCCTGGAAACGCTGAAAGCGATCCTGGACGGCTCGGGCGACCGCGAAATCTCCACCACCATGGCCTTCGTGCGTATTCTGGCGCAGCTGGTCAAGGACAAGGAAATCGGCCAGCGCATCGTGCCGATCATCCCGGACGAAGCCCGTACCTTCGGTATGGAAGGCATGTTCCGCCAGTTGGGCATCTACTCGTCGGTCGGCCAGCTCTACGAGCCAGTCGATAAAGACCAGGTGATGTTCTACCGCGAAGACAAGAAGGGCCAGATTCTCGAGGAAGGCATCAACGAAGCCGGCGCCATGTCGTCGTTCATCGCTGCCGGTACCTCGTACAGCTGCCACAACCAGCCGATGCTGCCGTTCTACATCTTCTATTCGATGTTCGGCTTCCAGCGCATTGGCGACCTGGCCTGGGCCGCTGGCGACAGCCGCACCCGTGGCTTCCTGATCGGCGGTACCGCCGGCCGTACCACCCTGAACGGTGAAGGCCTGCAGCACGAAGACGGTCATAGCCACATGATGGCGGGTACCATCCCGAACTGCCGCACCTACGATCCGACCTACGGCTATGAGCTGGCGGTGATCATCCAGGACGGCATGAAGAAGATGACCGAAGAGCAGCAGGACATCTTCTACTACATCACCGTGATGAACGAATCCTACCAGCAGCCAGCCATGCCGGCCGGTGTCGAGGAAGGCATCATCAAGGGTATGTACCTGCTGGAAGAAGACACCCGCGAAGCCGCGCACCACGTACAGCTGATGGGCTCCGGCACCATCCTGCGCGAAGTCCGCGAAGCGGCGAAGATCCTGCGTGAAGAGTTCAACGTCGGTGCCGACGTGTGGAGCGTCACCAGCTTCAACGAACTGCGTCGCGACGGCCTGGCCGTAGAGCGCGCCAACCGCCTGAAGCCTGGCCAGAAGCCACAGCAGACCTACGTCGAGCAGTGCCTGAACGGTCGCAAAGGCCCGGTCATCGCCTCCACCGACTACATGAAGCTGTTCGCCGAGCAGATTCGCCAGTGGGTGCCGAGCAAAGAGTTCAAGGTCCTGGGTACCGACGGTTACGGTCGCAGCGACAGCCGCAAGAAGCTGCGTCACTTCTTTGAAGTCGACCGCCACTTCGTGGTACTGGCTGCCCTGGAAGCCCTGGCTGACCGTGGCGAGATCGAACCCAAGGTTGTGGCTGACGCCATCGTCAAGTTCGGCATCGACCCGGACAAGCGCAACCCACTGGACTGCTGAGGAGTATTTTTAAGTGAGCGAACTCATTCGCGTACCTGACATCGGCAGCGGTGAAGGTGAAATCATCGAGCTGTTCGTCAAGGTCGGTGACCGTATCGAGGCTGACCAGAGCCTGCTGACCCTGGAGTCCGACAAGGCCTCCATGGAGATCCCGGCTCCCAAGGCCGGCGTCATCAAGGAACTGAAGGTCAAGCTGGGCGACCGCCTGAAAGAAGGCGACGAGCTGCTGGTGCTGGAAGCTGAGGGTGCCGCTGCTGCGGCGCCTGAGGCTCCGGCCGCGGCCGCTGCCCCGGCAGCTGCGCCAGCGCCTGCCGCTGAAGCCGCCCCTGCTGCTCCGGCCGCAGCCCCGGCTGCTGCCAGCGTGCAGGACATCCACGTGCCGGATATCGGTTCGTCGGGCAAGGCCAAGATCATCGAAGTGCTGGTCAAGGTGGGCGACACCGTCGAAGCCGACCAGTCGCTGATCACCCTGGAATCCGACAAGGCCTCCATGGAGATCCCGTCGCCTGCCGCTGGCGTGGTCGAAGAAGTACTGTGCAAGCTGGAAGACGAAGTCGGCACTGGCGACCTGATCTTCAAGCTGAAAGTGGCGGGCGCTGCCCCAGCTGCTGCCCCGGCGCCAGCCAAGGCCGAGGCTGCTCCGGCCGCCGCGCCTGCAGCTGCTGCCCCTGCTGCTGCCCCTGCACCGGCTGCTACCGCACCGGCTGCTGGCAACAACGCCAAGGTTCACGCAGGCCCGGCTGTTCGTCAGCTGGCCCGTGAATTCGGTGTCGAGCTGGGCGCAGTTGCTGCGACCGGCCCGCACGGCCGCATCCTGAAAGAAGACGTGCAGGTTTACGTCAAGGCGATGATGCAAAAGGCCAAGGAAGCCCCGGCTGCCGCCGGTGCAACCGGTGGCGCTGGCATCCCGCCGATCCCCGCAGTGGACTTCAGCAAGTTCGGTGAAGTGGAAGAAGTGGCCCTGACCCGCCTGATGCAGGTCGGTGCCGCCAACCTGCACCGCAGCTGGCTGAACGTACCGCACGTTACCCAGTTCGACTCCGCCGACATCACCGAGCTGGAAGCCTTCCGCGTTGCACAGAAGGCCGTGGCCGAAAAAGCTGGCGTGAAGCTGACCGTGCTGCCACTGCTGCTCAAGGCCTGCGCCTTCCTGCTCAAGGAACTGCCGGACTTCAACAGCTCGCTGGCACCAAGCGGCAAAGCCATCATCCGCAAGAAATACGTGCACATCGGCTTCGCCGTGGACACCCCGGACGGCCTGCTGGTCCCTGTGATCAAAAACGTCGACCAGAAGAGCCTGCTGCAACTGGCTGCCGAAGCCGCTGCACTGGCCGAGAAGGCGCGCACCAAAAAGCTGTCGGCCGACGACATGCAAGGTGCCTGCTTCACCATCTCCAGCCTCGGCCACATTGGCGGCACCGGCTTCACGCCGATCGTCAACGCGCCGGAAGTGGCTATTCTGGGCGTCTCGAAGGCGACCATGCAGCCAGTGTGGGATGGCAAGGCCTTCCAGCCGAAGCTGATGCTGCCGCTGTCGCTGTCCTACGATCACCGTGTGATCAACGGCGCTGCCGCCGCGCGCTTCACCAAGCGTCTGGGCGACGTGCTGGGCGATATCCGCACCATGCTGCTGTAAGGCAGCCCGCTGCCCCTCCCCGGAGGGGCGGTACCCTTTTCGAGCTGCCACGCTCGTACCTCAACCCCGTCAATTGGCGGGGCTTTTTTTGTCCGGCGAAAGTATTCGGCGCCTGGGAGATCGAGCGCCGCCCGCGCGGCGGTCGATCTCCCAGGCGGCAAAAATCCCAAGGCGATCTAAGTTTTCCGCCCCACCCGCCGATAACCTGTCCACAGCATCAAGCATGGCCGCTTGCCAGCCCTCGGGACATGATGCAACCTTGCCGAATCCGCTGCCGCTACATGGCCGCGCTCCCTGTTCAAGCGAGTCTTCGATGAAAAGCCAAACCGATGCCGCCAGCCGTGTGGCGGCCGAGGTCGTCACGCCGTTACCCGTGCCCTCGCGGCTCGGTATGCTGCGTTTCGAAAGGCTCAACGAAGCCACCTGGGCCATGCTCTATCTGGACCCGGCCTGCGAGCGCCATTTTGGCCTGCACGCCGCCGACCTGTGTGCCCTGGTGGACGCGCCGTACGCCAGCCTGATGGAACCCGAGGCCCGTTACCGGCTGCACGACGAGATCCAGCTGCAACTGGCCCAGCGCGGCTACTACCGCGTGCGCTACTCCCTGCACACGCCAGGCAAGTTGCTGCGCCTGCTGGAGACCGGTGAAGCCTACAAGCAGCACAACCGCCAGCTGTTGCGCGGCTACATGAGCGTGCTCGACGACCAGCCCGACGACCCTGGCGAGAGCGCCAGCGACCTGGAGTCGCGCAACAACCGCCTGCAACTGGCCCTGCAACTGAACCAGCGTGCCCAGCAAGAACAACTGGAACACCTGGAGCGCGTACGCGGTCAGCAGGACCTCATCCTGCGCCTGGCGCGTCAGCGCTACAGTGCCGAGAACTCCCTGCTGGAAGCCGCCCAGCTGATCACCCAAAGCGCCTGCGAAATCTACAAGGTCGACAGCGCCAGCATCTGGCACCTGGACGACCAGCGCCTGGAACCGATCACCGCCTGGTACCGTGACGCACAGGAGCATCGCCAGCCTGAAGCTATCGATGCCAGCCGCTTCCCCGACTACCTCGAGGCGCTGCACGCCAGCCGCGCCATCGACGCCCACAACGCCGGCCACGACCCACGCACCCGCGCCCTGACGCAAAGCCTGCGCCCGGAAAACAAGGCCATGCTCGATGCCAGTATCCGCGTTGATGGCCAGGTGGTCGGCGTGCTGTGCCTGGAGCAGAGCGGCCAACCACGGGCCTGGCAATCGGACGAAATCGCCTTTGCCGGCGAGCTGGCCGACCAGTTCGCCCAGGTCATCACCAACCACAACCGGCGCGCTGCCGCCAGCGCATTGCACTTGTTCCAGCGTGCAGTGGAGCAAAGCGCCAGCGCCTTCCTGCTGGTCAATCGTGATGGCCGGGTGGAGTACGTGAACCCGAGCTTCACCGCCATCACCCAGTACAGCACTGACGAAGTGCAAGGCCGCCACCTGGGCGAACTGCCTGCACTGGAAAACCTGAGCGAACTGCTGTTCGACTCGCCCTCCAGCCTGGCCATGGGTAATAGCTGGCAGGGTGAGTTCAAGAGCCGGCGCAAGAACCTGGAGCCCTACTGGGGCCAACTGTCGATTTCCAAGGTGTACGGCGACAATCGTGAGCTGACCCATTACATCGGCATCTACGAAGACGTCACCCAGACCAAGCTGGCCCAGCAGCGCATCGAGCGCCTGGCCTACACCGACAACCTGACCAACCTGGGCAACCGCCCGGCGTTCATCCGCAGCCTGGACGAGCGCTTTGTCCGTGATGGCGAAAGCGCGATGTGCCTGCTGCTGGTGGACATCGACAACTTCAAGCGCATCAACGACAGCCTCGGCCACCAGACCGGCGACAAGCTGCTGATCAGCCTGGCCCGGCGCCTGCGCAACAGCCTGCACAGCGGTGGCATCCTGGCGCGCTTTGCCAGTAACGAGTTCGCCGTGCTGCTCGACGACACCAGCCTGCAAGATGGCCAGGGCGTTGCCTTGCAGTTGCTGAGCACACTCGACAAACCCATGTTCGTCGACAACCAGCTGATCAACGTCACCGCCTCGGTAGGCCTGGCCTGCGCGCCGCTGCATGGCACCGACCCGGCCAGCCTGATGAAGAACGCAGGCCTTGCGCTACACAAGGCCAAGGCCAACGGCAAGCACCAGGTGCAGGTGTTTACTGAAGTGCTCAACGCCGAGGCCAGCTACAAGCTGTTCGTCGAGAACAACCTGCGCCGCGCCCTGACCCAGAACGAGCTGGAGGTGTTCTACCAGCCCAAGATCTGCCTGCGCAGCGGCCGCCTGCTGGGGCTGGAAGCGTTGTTGCGCTGGAACCACCCCGAGCGCGGCATGATCCGCCCGGACCAGTTCATCAGCGTGGCCGAGGAAACCGGCCTGATCATACCCATCGGCAAGTGGGTGGTCCGCCAGTCGTGCCGCATGAGCAAGCAACTGCGTGAGGCCGGCCTGGGCAACCTGCACGTGGCCATCAACCTGTCGCCCAAGCAGTTCTCCGACCCGGACCTGGTGGCATCAATCAGCAGCATCCTCAAGGAAGAAGCCCTGCCCCCGCACTTGCTGGAGCTGGAGCTGACCGAAGGCCTGCTGCTGGAAGCCAGCGAAGACACGCACCGCCAGCTGGACGAGCTGAAGGCCTTGGGGCTGACCCTTGCCATGGACGACTTCGGTACCGGTTATTCATCGCTGAGCTACCTGAAGAAGTTTCCGATCGACATCCTCAAGATCGACCGTAGCTTCATCAACGAAATCCCGGATAACCAGGACGACATGGAAATCACCTCGGCGGTGGTGGCCATGGCCCACAACCTCAAGCTGAAGGTGGTGGCCGAGGGTATCGAGACGCCGGAGCAACTGGCGTTCCTGCGCCGGCACCGCTGCGACGTGGGCCAGGGCTACCTGTTCGACCGGCCGATCCCTGGGCGCGAGCTGGCCGAACGGCTGAAGCGTTATCCGCGCGGACCAGTGGCCTGACAGCGGCGTAATCCTCGGGCACTATAGAACCTATTCGGGCCCTATCGCCGGCAAGCCAGCTCCCACAGGGACCGCACAGATTTCCAGACCTGTGATATCCCTGTGGGAGCTGGCTTGCCGGCGATGGCCCAACACCTATCCCACTGAAAAAACACAGAGGAACGGCCATGGTCCTGCGTTCGGAAATCCTGGTGAACAAAAACGTCATGCCAACTGCGGAGCAGGCCCTGCCTGGCCGCGAAACGCCAATGAGCCTGCCCGAGTTCCACTACGTGTTCGAAGGCACCCCGCTGCTCGGCCCCTTCTTTGAAGGCGCCATCGACTTCGCCATCTTCGGCCTGGGTTGCTTCTGGGGCGCGGAGCGGCGCTTCTGGCAGCGCGAAGGCGTGGTCAGCACCGTGGTCGGCTACGCCGGCGGTTTCACCCCGCACCCTACCTACGAAGAAGTCTGCTCGGGCCTGACCGGCCACACCGAAGTGGTGCTGGTGGTGTTCGACAAAGACAAGGTCAGCTACCGCGAGCTGCTGGCGATGTTCTGGGAACTGCACAACCCCACCCAAGGCATGCGCCAGGGCAACGACGTCGGCACCCAGTATCGCTCGGCCATCTACTGCACCAGCCCTGAACAGCTGGAACAGGCCAAGGCCAGCCGCGACGCCTACCAGGCCGAACTGACCAAAGCCGGCTTTGGTGAAATCACCACCGAAATCGACCAGGCACCGACCGTGTATTTCGCCGAGGCGTACCACCAGCAGTACCTGGCCAAGAACCCGGACGGCTACTGCGGCATCGGCGGCACCGGTGTATGCCTGCCACCCAGCCTGCAAGGCAACTGAACCATGACCACGATGACCCTGTTCCACTCGCCCTTGTCACCTTTTGTGCGCAAGGTCATGGTGGTGCTGCACGAGACCTCGCAGCTTGAGCGGGTAAAGCTGCAAGCGGTAAACATCAGCCCGGTGAGCGGCGACCCGCAGCTCAACCAGGACAACCCGATCGGCAAGATCCCGGCCCTGCGCCTGGACGACGGCACCGTGCTGCATGACAGCCGGGTGATCTGCGAGTACCTCGACCTGCAACACGTCGGCCTGCCACTGTTGCCCCGTGAAGGCTCGGCGCGCTGGCGGCGCATGACCCTGGTGTCGCAGGCCGATGCGATCATGGATGCGGCGGTGTCGTCGCGCTATGAAAGCTTCTTGCGGCCAGAGGACAAACGCTGGGATGGCTGGTTGCAGGCGCAGAGCGACAAGATCCGCCGTAGCCTGGCCAACCTGGAGCAGGAGCACCTGCCCGAGCTGATGTCCGGGTTCGACCTGGCGGCGATTGGCGTGGCCTGTGCGCTGGGGTATCTGGATTTGCGTCAGCCGGAGTTTGGTTGGCGTGAACGCCAGCCAGGCCTGGCTGCATGGTATGCAGAGGTGGCCAAGCGGCCGTCGATGGTCGCCACATCTCCAGTTGCCTGACAGGGCCTCTTCGCGGGCACGCCCGCTCCCACAGGTAGAGTGCTGTGGGAGCGGGCGTGCCCGCGAAAGCTTCACCTAGGTAATGCAGGAAACAGCTGCCCAATCCTCAGGGCCAGCCACCGCCCGATTTCTCTGTCCTCCCTCATGCCGACCTCCCCACCCGCGCCCAGTCCAGCCGACGGGTCAGCACCATGAACACCCCCAGCAAGCCAAAGCACAGCAGCGATCCCATCAGCAGTGCATAGTCTTCGGCACTCAGCAGCCCATAAAGCAGCGCATACAGCGCCGCCAGCCCAGCCGCAAACCCGACCCCTCGTCCCAGGCTGCGCAACACATGGCTCAGGTAGAAGCCGATCAGCAGCACACACGCCGAAGCCGACAGCCCGTACGCCAGGCCAAAGCCAATGTGCTCGGACAACGACAGCAGCAGCAGGTAGAAGAACGCCAGCGCCACGCCGACCAGGATGTACTGCACCGGGTGCACACTCAGGTTCTTCAACACCTCGAACAGAAAGAAGCCGGCGAAGGTCAGCGCAATGAACAGCAACGCGTATTTGATCGCCCGTTCACTCTTCAGGTACTGGTCCACCGGGTCGACAAAGCTCACGCCGAAGCTGCGCTCGCTGAAATCTGCGCACTGCCCGGCGGTGGCGCACTGGCGCAGGGCATCCTCAAGGTTGGTGGCGAAGAACGACGTCTGCCAGTGGGCGCTGAAGCCCTGGGCATCGATGTCACGGCGGTTGGGCAGGTAGTTGCCGACAAAACTCGGATGCGGCCAGTTGGCGCGCATGTCCACGTTGCTGGTGCGCCCCACCGGCACGATGTGCAACTGGCCGGTGCCCTGTAATGCAAGGTCGAAGCCGTAGCTGAATTCCCGTGCCTGCATGCCGTCCAGCCCCGGCAGGCTGGCATGTACACCACCGCGCATCCAGTCGAGCTGGGTGCCAGCCTCGAACGGCACCTTGTGTTCGTCCAAGCTCAGCTCCAGGCCATTCTCGATGCCGCGGATATCGCTGATGCCCACCACCAGGAAGGGTTTGTCGAAGCGGTAGTCGTCGAAGTCCTTGTCGATGCCCCAGCGCTCCGGGAGCTTGAAACGGCCGCTGATACGCCCCTTGGCGTGGAACAGCCGGGCCTGGTAGATGCCGCGGGCACGCAGTTCGGTGTCCACGCCCAGGTCGGCGGCGAAGGTTTCCGGCAGGAAGTACAGGTGGCCGGCAATGGTGCTGGTTTCCTGTGTGCGCTCGCCGTCCTTTTCGATCCAGCGGCGCTGGTACTTGCGGTACGGCACCACCAGCAGCGGGCCGCTGAGCTGCTGGTCGAAGCTGGCACTTTGGGCGATGTCGCGCAGTACGTTGTCGCGCAGGGCCTGGCGTTCATCGATCAGGCCGTTGATCAGCAGCAGCGGAATGAGCAGCAGCAATATGAGCACCGCGATCATGCCGAGTTTGTAACCGAGGGTCTTGTTCATGGGGCCTCCAGTGGCAGTGGGCGCAGTGTCTGCGTCTTGCGTGGAGGCTGTGTGAAGAGCCTGTGTGGTTTGAGTGTATTTGGGGCTGCTGTGCAGCCCCGGCAATCTCAGCTGATACGCCGCACCGGCAGCCACAACCGCACCCGCACCCCGCCATCGACGTTATCCACCGCCAACGCCCCGCCATGCAGTTGCATCACCTCGGCCACAAAATTCAGCCCCAGCCCGGTGCTCTTGCGCCCGCTACCCGGCCGCGGCAGCGAGTAGAACCGCTCGCTGACCCGCCCGATGGCATATGCCGGTATCGCCTGCCCCTGGTTGAACAGGCTCAATGCCACCCGCTCGCCGTCGCGCTCCAGGTCAAACAGCAGGGCGCCACCTGCGGGGGTGAAATCCAGTGCGTTATCCAGCAGGTTGGCCAGCGCCTGGCGCATCAGGAACGGATCACACAGCAAGCGCAAACCCGCCGGCACCCGCTGACGCACGTGCAAACCGGCGCCTTCGATCCGCGCCCCATGAGCCAACAGCAACTCGTCCACCAGCGCCGCCAGCGCCACCTGCTGTTCATCCTCCAGGGCCTGCATCTGCTCGACCCTGGCCAGGTTGAGCAGGCGCTCGACCATCTGCTGCAAACGCTCGCTCTCGCGCTCGATGTTGCCGGCAAAGCGCGCGCGCTGGTCGGCGGGCATGCCCTCGTCCTGCAGCAGCTCGCAAGCCCCACGAATGGCCGCCAGCGGGCTTTTCAGTTCGTGCGTCAGGGTATGCACATAGCGCTCGACATAAGCCTTGCCCTCCAGCTGGGTGCGCATGCGTTCCACCGCCTGGGCCAGGTGCGCCAGCTCGCCGCCCTTGTAGTGCGGCAACGCGGCACGCTCGCCTTCGCTGACCGCCTGGGCATAACGCGCCAGCCGGCGCAGCGAGCGCGCCAGCCACCACGACAGCGCCGCGCCAATCAGCAAGCCCAGGCCGATCAGCCCCAGACCCAGCGTGAGCAGGCGCCGCTCGGAACGGTCGATGTACGGCTGCAGCGAGCTGTTGGGTTTGGCCACGGTGACCACGCCGATGATCTTGCCGTCGTCGATGATCGGTGCGCCGACGTGCATCACCGAGGTGTTTTCATCATTGGGGTCGCTGCGGGTGGAGCGGGCGCCGTACTGGCCGCGCAGGGTCAACAGCACGTCATTCCACTGCGAGTAATCTTTGCCCAGCGCCTCACCGCTGGAGTCCAGCAGCACGATGCCCTTGGCGTCAGTCACATAGATGCGGTGGCTGACCTGGTTCTTGGCCAGGCCCCAGATCTGCGCGCCCGGGCTGCGCGAGCCGTAGGCCTTGAGTACTTGCGGCAGGCGGCTCTGGCTCAAGGTGCCGGCCTTGACGTCATCGCGCAGGATCTCGGCCAACAGGTTGGCGGTGTCGACCAGTGTTTCTTCGGATGACTGGCGCACCACCGGGCGGATCTGTTCACGCACCGTGTTGAGCAGGAAATAGCCCGCCAGGCCGACGAACAGGAAGTACACCAGAAAAATCCGGATGCCCAGGCGCATCAGGCGTGGTCCGGGCTGTAGCTGTAGCCGAGGCCGCGGTGGGTCTGGATCGGCTCGGCGTCACCCGCTACCTGGCGCAGCTTGGCGCGCAGGCTTTTGATATGGCTGTCGATGGTGCGCTCGTAGCCTGCATCGGAGGCCACCCCCAGGGCATCAAGCAGCTGTTCTCGGCTGAATACCCGCTGCGGCTGCTCCAGCAGGGATTGCAGCAGGCGGAATTCGTGGCGGGTCAGCGTGAGTGGCTGGCCGCGATAGGTGATCTGCATGCGCAGGGTGTCGAGCTGGAACAACGCCGCATCGGTGGCAGACTCGGCCCTGGGGCCCATGCGTTTGAGGATCGCCCGCACTCGCGCAGCCACTTCACGCGGGCTGAAGGGTTTGACCACGTAGTCGTCGGCACCGATTTCCAGGCCCACCACCCGGTCGATTTCACCGTCGCGGGCACTGAGGAACATCACCGGCACTTCGGTGAAACGGCGCAATTGGCGGCAGGTTTCGAAGCCACTGATGTCGGGCAGGCCGATGTCCAGGATGATCAGGTCGGCTGGGCGCTGTCGCTGCTGGTCGAGGGCGGCGCCGCCCAAGGTCACCCATTCGGTGCTGTGGCCGTCGGCCTGCAGGGCATAAACCAAGGTGTCGGCGATGGCGGCTTCGTCTTCGACGATGAGGATATGGGGCATCGAGCTACAAGCCTCAAGCTGCAAGCTTCAAGTGAAAGCGGATCACGTGAACTTACACTGATCTGTTCTCACTTGCAGCTTGCAGCTACTGCTTAGCAGTCAGGCTTGCCAGCGGTAAACTTCTTGGCCGGGTTGACCGCGGCCTTGAACTCGCGCAGCGCCTTGGAGCCCACCAGCAGCGGATAATTGAAGGTGCTGCGGTCCACCAGGTTCACCTCCACGGTGCGTTTCACATCACCCAGACATAGCTCCAGGTCCACTACCGGGCGCTTGGAGATTTCCGGCGCATCGCCTTCTTCCTCTTCATCGGCACGGCCTTTGATCTTGCTGATGCGCGAGACCTTGTGCTCATACACCTTGCCATCGGAATCCTTGGTCGCCAGGCGGAAGCGCACCCATTCCTCGCCATCGCGGGTGAACAGCTCGATGTCCTTGGCCGACAGCGACGCGGTGAAGGCACCGGTGTCCATCTTGGCTTTCAGGGTTTCGCCCAGCTCGGGCAGGGCGATGTTCTCGTACCGGCCGTATATCGTAGGCTCGGCGGCCATGACTGGCAGCGCCAACAGTGACAACATGGCAAACAGAGATTTCACAAGCAGGCTTCCTTGAGAAGGGTCAGTGCTTAGACTGCACTGGCAGGATAGGTTCGCTGTGCCAAGCCTAATCAACATAATGTGAAACATTTGTTGCCGCCGCAGGGCATTGGACATTTGGCGTAGGCCACGGCCCTGCTTATCATTGCCAACCGTTAATCTCCCACAACAAGAGTCTCTTTATGCGTCGCCTGCTGACCGGCATTCTCACTGCCACTCTGCTGCTGCTCAATACGGTGGTGTTGATCTGCCCGCTGCTGGTCTTCGCCCTGCTCAAGCTGGTGTTGCCGGGCCGTGGCCGCGACTATGCCTCGTGGGCGGTGATGTGGGTGGCCGAAACCTGGTCGGAAATCGACAAGGCCATCTTCGCCCTGTGCATTCCTACCCAGTGGGACATCCGCGGCGTGGAGAACCTGCGCAAGGACACGTCCTACCTGGCCGTGAGCAACCACCAGAGCTGGGTCGATATCCCTGCGTTGATCGAAAGCCTCAACCGCCGCACGCCGTTCTTCAAGTTCTTCCTCAAGAAGGAGCTGATCTGGGTGCCGCTGCTCGGCCTGGCCTGGTGGGGGCTGGATTACCCGTTCATGAAGCGCTACAGCAAGGCGTTTCTGGAAAAGCACCCCGAGCTCAAGGGCAAGGACCTGGAAATCACCAAGGCGGCCTGCGAGCTGTTCAAGCGCCAGCCGGTGACCGTGGTGAACTACCTGGAGGGCACCCGGTTTACCGAAGCCAAGCGCCAGCAGCAACAGTCGCCGTACCGCTACCTGCTCAAGCCCAAGGCAGGGGGCGTGGCGTTTGTGCTCGCGGCATTGGGCGAGCAGCTGGATGCGTTGCTGGACGTGACCATCGTGTACCCCGGCAACCAGGCACCGGGGTTCTGGGCGTTGCTCAATGGCAGCATTAGCCGGGTGATTATCGACATTCAGGTGCGAGAGCTGGACCCGGCACTGTGGGCGGGGGATTACGAGAATGATCCGGCCTTCCGCCAGACTGTGCAGGCCTGGGTGAATCAGGTGTGGGTGCAGAAGGACCAGCGGATCGAGCAACTGCGCTCGGAGATTGGCTAAGCCGTCATCCTGGACCGGCCTCTTCGCGGGGCAAGCCCGCTCCCACAGATACTCCACCCTTCCCCAGGTGTGTGCGGTACCTGTGGGAGCAGGCTTGTCCCGCGAAGAGGCCAATGAATACCCGACAAATGCCCGATTAAAACCCAGGCTAATAATCGACATTAGGATTACTTCTTTGTCACACCCCACCTAAGTGGATAAAAATCGATCAAAGCACAATTACAAAAAGCCTGGATCGATCAATGGCCAACCCATCTAGCTCCACCCCCGCCCAGCTTCGCCGTGTCCTCGGCCTGCCCGCTCTGGTGTTCTTCGGCCTGGTCTACATGGTCCCACTGACCATCTTCACCACCTACGGCATCGTCACCGAACTCACCGGTGGCCGCACCGCCGGCGCCTACCTGGTCACTCTGGTGGCCATGCTGTTCACCGCTGCGTCCTACAGCTTCATGGTCAAACGCTTCCCGGTTGCAGGCTCGGCCTATTCCTACACCAACATGGCCTTCGGTCCCAACATCGGCTTTCTCGCCGGCTGGTCGTTGCTGCTCGACTACCTGTTCCTGCCGATGATCAACTACCTGCTGATCGGCCTGTTCCTCAACATCGCCTTCCCGGCAGTACCCGCCTGGGCTTTCGTGCTCGCCTGCATCGCCCTGGTGACAGTGCTGAACGTGGTCGGCATCAACTCGGTGGCAAAGACCAGCAACCTGATCGTTGGCGCGCAGATCGTGTTTATCGGCGTGTTTGTCGCGCTGTCCTGCCAGACATTGGCGGGCCAGCCGCTCGACCTGCTGTCGCCGCTGCTGGGTGACGGCAGCAAACCGGGCTTCGGCCACTTGATGGCGGGCGCAGCGGTGCTGTGCCTGTCGTTCCTGGGCTTCGACGCTGTGTCGACCCTGGCCGAAGAATGCCGCGATGCACGCCGCGACGTGCCAAGGGCGATCATCCTCACCACCCTGTTTGCCGGTTTGCTGTTTACCCTGCTGGCCTATGTCAGCCAGCTGGTGCTGCCGGGCAGCAGCTTTGCCAATGCCGATGCAGCGGCCAACGAGGTGATGTTCAAGGCGGGCGGGCAGTTCCTCACCAACTTCTTCACCGCCGCGTATGTTGCGGGCAGCCTGGGTTCGGCGCTGGCCTCGCAGGCGGCGGTGTCGCGCATCCTGTTCACCATGGGCCGCGACAACGTGCTGCCACGCCGTAGCTTTGGTTACCTGTCGCCGCGCTTTGGTACGCCAGTGTTCGCTATTTTGCTGGTGTCAGCCTTCTCGCTGCTGGCGCTGGTGATCGACCTGGCTACCCTCGCCTCGCTGATCAGCTTCGGCGCGCTGGTGGCGTTCTCGGCGGTAAACCTGGCGGTGGTGAAGACGCATCTGTTGGATGATGCCAGCCAGCGTAATGTAAAGGGGCTGTTTAGCTATGGCGTGGTGCCGCTGGTAGGGTTGGGGCTGACACTGTGGCTGTGGACCAGCCTGTCGGCGCTGACGCTGGTGATTGGCCTGTGCTGGTTTGCCTTGGGCCTGGCCTACTTGGCGATACTGACCGCAGGCTTCCGCCGCCCCGTGCGCCTGGTGGACTTCACAGAAGCCGCCTGACCCAATAGCCCAAGGCCTGCGCGGTCCCTTGTAGGAGCGGCCTTGTGCCGCTCCGCTCCTACAGGACGGCGCCAGCCTTCCACAGCGGTTATACCCACACTGCCCCTACAACCCCCTAGACCGAAGGCTGGGCCAACGGCGCCGGCGTAGTCCACAAACTACCCAAATTCTGCAATAACGACCCGGCAATCCCCTGCTGCCCCAGGTACTGCAGAATCAACGGCGCAAACTGCCCGATCATCCCCGTGTCCATCCCCAGCGCCTTGAACGCACTGTCCAGGTCGCTGCGGTTTTCCACGTTATTGCCCAGCGCGTTGCTCAGGGCCGACTGGCTTTCGCTGTTCTTGCCCAGCAAATCGCCCAAGCCACTCAAGCCGCCCAGCGCATTGGCCCCGGCCAGCAGGTCCAGGCCAGGTACCGCTTTGGTCAGTTGCCCATAGTCATCGGTACTCAGGTTATTGCGCGCCAAGCCCAGCATTGCCCCTGCCCCACCCACGGCCTGTTCGGGGGTGATCTTCAATTCGCTGCCCAAGGTGTTAAGCAAATTGGCCTGCGCCTCGGGTGCCTGCACTTGGCCTTGTTGTTTCTGGTTTTGCATAGCGGTCACGGCGTTAGCGGCGTCGCTGAGGTTGAAGGCGAACACCGGGCTTGCGGCCAGAGTCATCAGGGTTGCCAGGGTGAATGCTTTCATCAGGAGGGACCTCGTTGGCCGGGAGCGCTGGGGAAACGTGCGTATTGGACTCCAGGTGTAAGGGTTTGTTCCAAATGCCCAACCACCTGATAAATATGCTAGTTGTGCTGGCAAATTCGGGCATGCAAATTGAACACCCTAGATACATCTCCGAAGGCAACAAGCCATGACCGACAATCCAGTAGCTCAAATTTTAAAAAACGCTGATGTCGCAACGGTACGCCCCGAAAAATCGGCAACTTCAGATGTGATGCACTTTTACCAAAATGGGCACCTGGCATCTGAAATATCGGCTAAGGGACATCGGCAAATTATGTGGGCGCAAGAAACACCCGTTGCACAGCTCGCAACATCGGAAAAATCAAATTTACTGTCAATTGATCGTGCCAATTCAGTTCTCGGCATACAACTTGAGGCTGTGTCACTATCACCTTATGGATATCTCTCCTCCCAAGATATCAAAACACTAATCCTCTTCAATGGGCAATGGCGCGATCCGTTGAGCCAAATGGACATTTTAGGTAACGGACACCGTCAATTCAGTACGACACTCAGACGTTTTTGCAATCCGGATTTACATCAGAGCCCATTTGGCGATGGTGGCGTAAACGCCTATGCTTATTGCGAGAATGATCCGATCAACAAAATAGATCCATCTGGACAAGCGTCAATCTTGATTATCAGAGCGCTGAAGGGGCTCGGCAACATGATGGGCTTGAGAACTCCCTCTCGCAACCTTCCTACTACTCCCAATCGCCCCGCCAGCGGGGCTGCCAACAATTATTCAGCGGCTCCACAACGCCGGCCGAATGAAGGTAGACCACTGCCTCCCCCCCCGGCTGGAGCTAGACTTGCAGAATCGCGCACCAACCATCAATTAAATATTGGATATTCTTCCCCCAGTGATGCACGTCAAGCGATGTATCTACAGACCGAACTGACAAGTAGCGGAGATCGATTAGTTGCTCTAGGGGCGGAAAAAAGCAAACTTTCCTCAACAATAAACAGACAAAAGAGCGTCGGGAATAAGCCTACTCACGAGAAAAAATTACTTTCACAAATCAAACGAGATATTCACCTTGAAACCACAAAATACCGTCTAATTGAAAACCAAATAAAGACACTGAGATCAGGGCAAACCAACATACAAAATGCACGATAATTGAAAACAGCTAAAAAAAGCCCCTCAACTGGAGGGGCTCTTTTAGTTGAAGCCGAATTACGCCGCACCCCACATCTTGTGCGGGTCAATCACAAACTTCTTCGGCACACCCGCATCAAACTCGCCATACCCTTCCGGCGCCTGATCCAGGTTGATCACCTGCACCCCCACCACTTCAGCAATGTTGATACGGTCCCACATGATCGCCTGCATCAGCTGGCGGTTGTACTTCATGGTCGGGGTCTGGCCGGTGTGGAAGCTGTGCGATTTTGCCCAGCCCAGGCCAAAGCGGATGCTCAGCGCGCCGATCTTGGCGGCGGCATCTACCGCGCCTGGGTCTTCGGTCACGTAAAGGCCCGGGATACCGATGTTGCCGGCAACGCGGGTCACTTGCATCAGCGAGTTCAGCACGGTAGCCGGGGCCTCATGCTTGGCACCTTCGTGGCCATGGCCGCGGGCCTCGAAGCCGACGGCGTCGACGGCGCAGTCCACTTCCGGCTCGCCAAGAATGTCGATGATCTGCTCGTGCAGCGGGGTGTCCTTGGACAGGTCGACCACTTCAAAGCCCTGGGACTTGGCGTGGGCCAGGCGGGCCGGGTTCAGGTCGCCGACGATGACGCAGGCAGCGCCCAGCAGGCGGGCCGAGGCTGCAGCGGCCAGGCCGACCGGTCCAGCGCCTGCAACGTATACGGTGCTGCCTGGGCCTACGCCAGCCGTCACGGCACCGTGGTAGCCGGTGGGCAGGATGTCGGACAGGCAGGTCAGGTCACGGATCTTTTCCATGGCCTTGTCGCGGTCCGGCAGTTTCAGCAGGTTGAAGTCGGCGTATGGCACCAGCACGTACTCAGCCTGGCCACCGGTCCAGTCGCCCATGTCGACATAGCCATAGGCACCACCGGCGCGGGCTGGGTTGACGGTGAGGCAGACACCGGTGTGCATCTCTTTGCACGAGCGGCAGCGGCCGCAGGCAACGTTGAAGGGTACCGACACCAGGTCGCCGATTTTCAGGCGTTCGACGTCACGCCCCATCTCGACGATTTCACCGGTGATTTCGTGGCCCAGGACCAGGCCAACCTGGGCAGTGGTACGGCCGCGGACCATGTGCTGGTCGGAGCCGCAGATGTTGGTGGAGACCACCTTCAGAATGACGCCGTGTTCGATCTTCTTGCCGCGCGGATCCTGCATTTTCGGGTAGTCGATGTGTTGCACTTCGACCTTGCCGGCGCCGAGATATACCACTCCACGATTGCCAGACATTGCTTTTACCTCGCTTGATTTTTATTTATGCAGCGTTGGTTGAAGCGCCGCCATCCGTGGGCGGCATGTGTTACTGGAATGCAGGAGATTGTGGGCCTGATAGGGCGGGTTGCACTGACTGGAAGCGACAGAGGGATGTCTTTTAGCGGCAGGCACAAAGGTGTGAGGCCATTCGCGGGACAAGCCCGCTCCCACAGGCTCACCGCTCTTTCGAACATGGCGATGAACCTGTGGGAGCGGGCTTGTCCCGCGAAGAGGCCGGTACAGGATGTCAGAGAACGACAGTCCGATTTGCGTTGAGGAACACCCGCCGCTCGATGTGATACCCCACAGCACGCGCCAGGGTCAGGCATTCGATATCCCGCCCCTTGGCAATCAGGTCTTCCGGATAGTGGCTGTGGTCCACCACCTCGACCCCCTGGGCAATGATCGGCCCTTCGTCCAGGTCGTTGTTGATGTAGTGCGCCGTGGCGCCCACCATCTTCACGCCCTTGTTGTAGGCCTGGTGATAAGGCTTGGCGCCCTTGAACCCTGGCAACAAGGAGTGGTGAATGTTGATCGCCCAGCCATCCAGGCGCCGGCACAGCTCGGGCGACAGCACCTGCATGTAACGGGCGAGAATAACCAGCTCGGCGCCGGTTTCCTCGATCACTTGCAGGACCTTGCGCTCTTGCCCCGCCTTGTCATTGGGGTCGAGGGCGAAGTGGTAATAGGGGATCTTGTGCCAGTGCGCCAGGGGTTCGAGGTCGGGGTGGTTGGACACCACTGCAACCACGTCCATGCCCAGCTGGCCGATACGCTGCCGGTACAGCAGGTCGTTCAGACAGTGGTCGGCCTTGGACACCATGATCACCACTTTCGGGCGGTGGTTCGGTGCGGTCAGCTCGAAAGCCATGCCGAACGCTTCGCTGCGCTCGGCCAGGCCGGCACGGAAGCCCGTTTCGTCAAAATCGTCCGGCTGGCGGAATTCGACGCGAATGAAGAAGCGCCCCGACTGCCGGTCATCGAAGGAGTGGTGCTCCGTCACGTAGCAGCGCTGCTCGAAGAGGTAACGCGTCACCACGTCGACGGTGCCGAGCATGCTCGGGCAGTCGGCGGTGAGAATCCAGGTATCCGGTGCCCGACTCATGTTCTGCTCTCCTTAAGCCTCGATGCTCAGGCCGTATTCGGCCGAAGCGTCCTGCAACCACAGCCACCAGTAGTCGGCGAAGCTGCGGCGAATCACCAGCTCCCAGGTGTCTTCGGCGGTACGGCGGATCACCAGTTGCGACTTGGCGAACACAGTGCCCACGGCCTTGCCCACCGGGAAGTTGTTCGGGTGAACATCATAGCTGGTGGATTTCATCAGCACTTCGCGCACGTTCGGGCCGCGCAGTTCCAGCAGGCTTTGCCCGCCGCTGACGTTGACCACCTGAATATGCTGGCCTTCAAGGGCTGCACGCAGCTTTTGCTCGACCGCCAGTTCCTGGCCACCGGGCACGATCAGCAGCCACTCGTCGGGGCCGACCCATTGCAGCGACATGTCGTTATTGGCGACCACAGTCAGGGCTACTGGCAGCTCCAGGCCCAGGGCCTTGTGCACGCCGGCGGCGAATTCCGGGTTATGGCCGTCGCCACGCAGGGTCAGGTGGCCAAGGAACTTGCGTTCACGCAGGGTCACGCCTGCGTTCTTGCGGCCTTTGCCAACCAGGCTGGCCAGGTCGGCGTGGTGCAGTGGCGACTGGGCCTTGGCCTCGGCGCCGGGGTTTTGCTGGAAGACGTTGATAGCGCTCATTTCTTACCTGCCTTGAATTCTGTTGTCCGTAAGACCAGAGGTCACATGCAATGCCCGAATGCTAGCGGTGGCCTGTGGGAGCGGGCTTGTCCCGCGAAGAGGGCGGTGAGGCCACCATCGCATTCGCGGGGCAAGCCCGCTCCCACAGGGCTTGCATTTCAAGCAGACCTATCTCAGGGCCTTAGACGTTCTGCCGCTCACCCTTCGGATCGAAGAACACCGAAGACACGATTTCCGCTTCGATCACGCTGCCATCTGCCTGCGGCGAGTAGACACGCTCGCCCATGCGCTTGAGGCCGCCTTTGACCACACCCATGGCGAATGAATAGCCCAGGGAGTTGGACGCGTAGCTGGAGGTGACGTGGCCAACCATGTCCATCGGGATCGGCTGTTTAGGGTCGAACACCAGTTGGGCGCCTTCCGGCAGCCACTTGGTCGGGTCGACCGGCTTCAGGCCTACCAGCTGCTTGCGGTTCTCGCGCACGCAGTCTTCACGGTTCATGCCACGCAGGCCGATCCACGAGAACGGCTTGTTACGGCCAACGCACCAGCTCATGTTCAGGTCGTCCGGGTTCATCGAACCGTCGGTGTCCTGGCCCACGATGATGAAGCCCTTCTCGGCACGCAGTACGTGCATGGTCTCGGTGCCATACGGGGTCAGATTGTACTTTTTACCGGCCTCGATGATCTGTTCCAGCACGCCCATGGCGTAGTTGGCCTGCACGTTGACTTCGTACGACAGCTCACCGGTGAACGAGATGCGGAACACACGGGCCGGCACGCCGCCGACGTTGCCTTCCTTCCAGGTCATGAACGGGAAGGCTTCCTTGTCCATGTCGATATCGGTCAGCTCGCTGAGCAGCTTGCGGCTGTTGGGGCCGGACAAGGTCATGGTCGCCCAGTGGTCGGTAACCGAGGTGAAGTACACCTTCAGCTCCGGCCATTCGGTCTGGTGGTACAGCTCCATCCACTGCAGCACGCGGGCAGCGCCGCCGGTGGTGGTGGTCATGATGAAGTGGTTGTCGCCAACGCAGGCGGTTACGCCGTCGTCGAAGACCATGCCGTCTTCCTTGCACATCAGGCCGTAGCGGGCCTTGCCCACGTCCAGCTTGGTCCAGGCATTGGTATAGATGCGGTTGAGGAACTCACGGGCGTCCGGGCCCTGGATGTCGATCTTGCCCAGGGTCGAGGCGTCCAGCAGGCCCACGCTGTCGCGCACGGCCTTGCACTCGCGGGCCACGGCGGCATGGATGTCTTCACCGGCTTTGGGGAAGTACCAAGGGCGCTTCCACTGGCCAACGTCTTCGAACTCGGCGCCGTTCTTCACGTGCCAGGCATGCAGGGCGGTGAAACGCACGGGTTCGAACAGGTGGCCACAGTGGCGGCCCGCTACCGCGCCGAACGTGACCGGCGTGTAGTTGGGGCGGAACATGGTGGTACCCATTTCCGGGATGGTGATGCCGATCGAACGGGCGGCGATGGCCAGGCCGTTGATGTTGCCCAGTTTGCCCTGGTCGGTACCGAAGCCCAGCGCGGTGTAGCGTTTTACGTGCTCAACCGACTCGAAGCCTTCACGGGTGGCCAGCTCGATACCGGCGGCGGTCACGTCGTTCTGCTGGTCGACGAACTGCTTCGGCCCCTTGGTGCCTTTGTCGTGCGGCACCTGGAACAGTGCCACGGTGGCCTCTTCCTTGCGCGCCACGGTTTTTGGCAAGGTGCCGACAGAGGCTTTGAAGCCCGCCTCGGTGGCTGCGCGAACGCCGCCTTCGAAACCGTCGGCAATCACATCACCAAGGGCGTAGACGCCGTTGATACCACCCACGCACTCACGTTTCTGCGGTGCATCGCCCGGTACGAAGCCGAGGATGTCGTCACGCCATACCGGGCGACCGCCCAGGTGCGAAGCCAGGTGCACGATCGGGCTGTAGCCACCGGAGGTTGCGATCAGGTCGCACTCAAGGGTTTCGCCTGGGCTGGTGACTTTGTGCGCCTGCACATCGATGGCCGCCACGCGGGCGCCGGTGACATGCTTGCTGCCTTTGGCCTCGACCACGGCGCTGGAGGTGAGGATGCGGATGCCTTTGGCACGCGCCTCTTCAACCAGCGAGCCCCGTGGGTTGTGGCGGGCATCGGCGATGGCGACCACTTGCAGGCCAGCGTCGTGCCAGTCCAGCGCGGCGCGGTAGGCGTGGTCGTTGTTGGTCGACAGCACCAGCTTGCGGCCCGGGGCCACGCCGTAGCGGCGAACGTAGGTGGAGACTGCACCGGCCAGCATGTTGCCCGGTACGTCGTTGTTGCCGTACACCAGCGGGCGCTCGTGGGCGCCGGGCGCCAGCACCACGCGTTTGGCGCGTACACGGTGCACACGGTGGCGTACCTGGCCGATCGGTGCGCGGTCACCGAGGTGGTCGGTGAGGCGCTCGTGAATGGTCAGGAAGTTATGGTCGTGGTAGCCGTTGACCGTGGCACGTGGCAGCAGGGTCACGTCCGGCAGCCCTTCCAGCTCTTTGATCACGGCGTTGACCCAGTCGGCGGCAGGCTTGCCGTCGAGGGTTTCGCGGCTGTCGAGCAGGCTACCGCCAAACTCTTCCTGCTCGTCAGCCAGGATCACACGGGCGCCGCTGCGCGCAGCAGCCAGTGCAGCGGCCAGGCCAGCAGGGCCGGCGCCGACGATCAGCACGTCGCAGTGCTGGTTCATGTAGTCGTAGCTGTCCGGGTCGTTCTGCAGCGGTGCACGGCCAAGGCCTGCAGCTTTGCGGATGTACTTCTCGTACGTCATCCAGAACGATTTCGGGTACATGAAGGTTTTGTAGTAGAAGCCCGGCGGCATCATGCTGCCGCCCACCTTGCCGAGGATGCCCATCACGTCGTTGTTGACGTTCGGCCAGCCGTTGGTGCTGGTGGCGACCAGGCCGGCGTACAGCGCCTGCTGGGTGGCGCGCACGTTCGGGATCTGGGTGGCTTCGCTGGAACCGATCTGCAGGATGGCGTTCGGCTCTTCAGTGCCGGCAGCGATGATGCCGCGTGGGCGCGAATACTTGAAGCTGCGGCCGACGATGTCTACGCCGTTGGCCAGCAACGCAGCGGCCAGGCTGTCACCGGCATAACCCTGGTAGGTCTTGCCGTTGAAAGTGAAGTTCAGGACCTTGCTGCGGTCGATGCGGCCGCCGCTGGCGAGGCGATAGGTCTGGCTCATACTTTTTCCCCTTGGCCTTTGACGGTCGACGGTGCGTTCGCAGCTTTACCGTTGGCGGTCACTTGCGGCTTTTCGCCAATCTTGTAGGTTTCCAGAATTTCGTAGGTCACGGTGTCGCGGGTGACGTTGAAGTACTGGCGGCAACCGGCAACGTGGTCCCACAGTTCATGGTGAATACCGCGTGGGTTGTCACGGTAGAACATGTAGGTACCCCACTCCTCGTCGGAGCAAGCGGCAGGGTCCAGCGGGCGGGCGATGTGCGCCTGGCCAGAGGCGTGAAACTCTTCTTCGGAGCGCAGCTCGCCGCAGTGGGGACAGAAAATATGCAACATGACGGTGTCTCCGGTTAGTGGGCGACGGCGGCGGCGCCGTGTTCGTCGATCAGTGCGCCGTTGTAGAAACGGTCCATGGAGAACGGCGCGGCCAGCGGGTGCATTTCGCCCTTGGCCAGGCTCGCGGCAAAGACGTTGCCCGAACCCGGGGTCGCCTTGAAGCCGCCAGTACCCCAACCGCAGTTGAAGAACATGTTCTTGACCGGGGTCTTGGTGATGATCGGGCAGGCGTCCGGCGAGGTGTCGACGATGCCGCCCCACTGGCGGTTCATGCGCACGCGCGAGAGGTTGGGGAACATCTCGACGATGGCCTGCAGGGTGTGCTCGATCACCGGGTACGAGCCGCGCTGGCCGTAGCCGACCCAGCCGTCGATACCGGCACCGATTACCAGGTCGCCCTTGTCGGACTGGCTGATGTAGCCGTGCACGGCATTGGACATGATCACGCTGTCGATGATCGGCTTGATCGGCTCGGATACCAGCGCTTGCAGCGGGTGCGATTCCAGCGGCAGGCGGAAGCCGGCCAGCTTGGCCATGTGCCCGGAGTTACCGGCGGTGACCACGCCGACGCGTTTGGCGCCGATGAAGCCTTTGTTGGTTTCCACACCAATGACCGCGCCGTTTTCCTTGCGGAAACCGATCACTTCGGTCTGCTGGATCAGGTCCACACCCAGGGCGTCGGCAGCGCGGGCATAGCCCCAGGCCACGGCGTCGTGGCGGGCCACGCCACCACGGCGCTGAACGGTTGCGCCAAGGATCGGGTAGCGGGTGTTCTTCGAGCAATCCAGGTACGGGATTTCGGCCGCGACCTGGGCGGTGTTCAGCAGCTCGCCATCGACGCCGTTGAGGCGGTTGGCGCTGACGCGGCGCTCGGAGTCACGAATGTCCTGCAAGGTGTGGCACAGGTTGTAGACGCCGCGCTGGGAGAACATCACGTTGTAGTTGATGTCCTGGGACAGGCCTTCCCACAGCTTCATGGCGTGCTCGTACAACTGCGCCGACTCATCCCACAGGTAGTTGGAACGCACGATGGTGGTGTTACGGGCGGTGTTGCCGCCGCCCAGGTAACCTTTCTCGATCACGGCAACGTTGGTGATGCCGTGCTCTTTGGCCAGGTAGTAGGCCGTGGCCAAACCATGGCCGCCACCGCCGACGATAACCACGTCGTACACCTTTTTAGGGGTGGGCGTGCGCCACATGCGCTGCCAGTTTTCGTGGTGGCTGAGGGAGTGTTTGAAGAGGCCGAAGCCCGAGTAGCGTTGCATGGTCGTTTACTCCACTCAGCGGTAAACAGGGAAGTCTGCGCACAGCGCCGCGACGTTCTTCGCCACATCGGCTTCGACGTCTGCGTCACCGAGGTTGTCGAGGATGTCGCAGATCCAGCCGGCCAGGGCCACGCACTGCGCAACCTTGAAGCCGCGGGTGGTGACGGCCGGGGTACCGATGCGCAGGCCCGAGGTGACGAACGGCGACTGTGGGTCGTTCGGCACGGCGTTCTTGTTGACGGTGATGTGCGCGCGGCCCAGGGCGGCGTCGGCATCTTTGCCAGTGAGGCCCTGGCGGATCAGGCTGACCAGGAACAGGTGGTTGTCGGTGCCACCGGACACCACGTCGTAGCCGCGGTCGATGAACACCTGGGCCATGGCCTGGGCGTTTTCGATCACTTGTTGCTGGTAGGCCTTGAAGCCAGGCTCCAGCGCTTCCTTGAAGCACACGGCCTTGGCGGCAATCACGTGCATCAGCGGGCCGCCTTGGGCGCCCGGGAATACAGCGGCGTTCAGCTTCTTCTCGATCTCTTCGTTCGACTTGGCCAGGATCAGACCGCCACGAGGGCCGCGCAGGGTCTTGTGGGTGGTGGTGGTAACCACATCGGCGAACGGGATCGGGTTCGGGTACAGGCCAGCGGCAACCAGGCCGGCTACGTGGGCCATGTCGACGAACAGCAGCGCACCCACCTTGTCGGCAATGGCGCGGAAGCGTGGGAAGTCGAGGGTCTTGGAGTAGGCCGAGAAACCGGCAACGATCATTTTCGGCTTGTGCTCGACCGCGAGGCGCTCGACTTCGTCGTAGTCGATCAGGCCGGTGTCGGTGTTGATGCCGTACTGCACGGCGTTATAGAGCTTGCCCGAGGACGACACTTTGGCGCCGTGGGTCAGATGGCCACCGTGGGCCAGGCTCATGCCGAGGATGGTGTCACCGGCCTGCAGCAGGGCCAGGTAGACGGCGCCATTGGCCGACGAGCCGGAGTGCGGCTGTACGTTGGCGTAGTCGGCACCGAACAGCTGCTTGGCGCGCTCGATGGCCAGGGCTTCTACTTTGTCCACGTGCTCGCAGCCACCGTAGTAGCGCTTGCCCGGGTAGCCTTCGGCGTACTTGTTGGTCAGGCCGCTGCCTTGGGCCTGCATGACGCGCTTGCTGGTGTAGTTCTCCGAGGCGATCAGCTCGATGTGATCTTCCTGGCGCTGTTCCTCGGCATTCATCGCCGCCAGCAGTGCGTCGTCGTAACCCTGGATCTGGTCTTGCTTGCTGAACATCGTGTATCTCCCGGCAGCGATCGTTTTTTTGTCGTGGGGCACTGTGGCCCTTTGTGGCGATGGTATGACTGGCGGGGTCGGGTCAGATGCCTGCGCACGCCTTGCAATGGCGCGTTTACGACATTGCCTTTGGGTTGATGCTGCCGGCCTCTTCGCGGGGCAAGCCCGCCCCCACAATGATTGCTGTATGCATGGCCATTGTGGGAGCGGGCTTGCCCCCCGAAGAGGCCGACGCAGATCCCACTGAAAGCAGCTTGTATAGGCAACCGCTGAATCGATGGTTTAGAGTGCTGTTCTGCGTCGTTCACAGGACCGTGTCATGACAGATAAGAGCCAACAATTCGCCAGCGACAACTATTCCGGTATCTGCCCCGAAGCCTGGGCGGCGATGGAAAAGGCCAACCACGGCCACGACCGCGCCTATGGCGACGATCAATGGACCGAGCGCGCCTCGGAATACTTCCGCAACCTGTTTGAAACCGACTGCGAGGTATTTTTCGCCTTCAACGGCACCGCCGCCAACTCCCTGGCCCTGGCCTCGCTGTGCCAGAGCTACCACAGCGTCATTTGCTCCGAGACCGCCCACGTCGAAACCGACGAATGCGGCGCGCCGGAGTTCTTTTCCAACGGCTCCAAGCTGCTGACGGCCGCCAGCGTCGACGGCAAGCTGACGCCAGAGTCCATCCGCGAAGTGGCGCTGAAGCGCCAGGACATCCACTACCCCAAGCCGCGGGTCGTGACCATTACCCAGGCCACAGAAGTGGGCACCGTGTACCGCCCCGACGAGCTGAAGGCGATCAGCGCGACCTGCAAGGAGCTGGGGCTGAACCTGCACATGGACGGCGCGCGCTTTACCAATGCCTGCGCATTCCTGGGCTGCAGCCCGGCCGAGCTGACCTGGAAGGCCGGTGTGGATGTATTGTGCTTCGGCGGCACCAAGAACGGCATGGCGGTGGGTGAAGCAATCCTGTTCTTCAACCGCCAACTGGCCGAAGACTTCGATTACCGCTGCAAGCAGGCCGGTCAACTGGCGTCGAAAATGCGCTTCCTGTCTGCGCCATGGGTGGGGCTGCTGGAAGATGGCGCCTGGTTGCGCCATGGCAACCACGCCAACCATTGCGCGCAGTTGCTGGCATCGTTGGTGAGTGACTTGCCGGGGGTGGAGCTGATGTTCCCGGTGGAGGCCAACGGGGTGTTCCTGCAAATGCCGGAGCCTGCGATTGAAGCGCTGCGCGGCAAGGGGTGGAGGTTCTATACCTTTATCGGCAGCGGCGGGGCACGGTTCATGTGTTCCTGGGATACCGAGCAAGAGCGGGTGCGCGAACTGGCAGCGGATATCCGCAGTATCATCACCGCCTGACAGGCCCCAATCGCCGGCAAGCCAGCCCCCACATGGACCACACAAGGCTCAGGCCTGTGGTGATCCTGTAGGAGCTGGCTTGCCGGCGTTGAAGCCCACACCGATCTAAAGCCTGAACCCACCCATCTGCCGCGCCAGGTCATCAGCCAAGCCACGCAACGCCTGGCACTCTTCACGGCAGCCCTGAACTTCCGCCGCCGTCTCCCGGGCCAGGTCAGAAATCCCCTGCACCGTGCGGTTGATCTCTTCGGTCACCGCCGACTGCTCTTCGGTCGCCGTGGCCACCTGATGGTTCATGTCGCTGATGTGTTCCACCTGGTCGGTAATCGCGCCCAACGACGCCCCGGTACGCTGGCTTGATTCAACGCCACTGCCGGTCGCCTGCTGCCCCGCCTGCATCGAGCTCACCGCCGAACCCGCGCCCTGCTTCAGGCGCTGGATCATCTGCTGCACTTCGTCGGTGGACAGTTGCGTACGTCGCGCCAGCGTTCGCACCTCGTCGGCCACCACAGCAAACCCGCGCCCCATCTCCCCGGCCCGCGCCGCCTCGATGGCTGCGTTCAGCGCCAGCAGGTTGGTTTGTTCGGAAATGCTGCGGATCACCGCGAGAACTTCATCAATAGAGGCGACTTCGTTGGCCAGCTGGCTGACGGCATCGGCTGCCTTGACGATGTCGCCCGACATGCCCTCGATGCCCTGAATCGAACGCCGTACCACCTCACGCGCCTGCAAGGCTTCATCCCGTGCCGACTGCGAGGCCTGCGCCGCATCACCCGCATTGCGGGCAATGTCCTGCACCGTCAGGCCCATTTCGTGCACGGCAGTGGCAACCATTTCGGTCATTTCCTGTTGCCGCCCTGAGCGCTCGGCCGTGTTGTCCACCACTTGGGTTACCTGCTCAACCGCACGATGCAGCCGTTCGGAGGTGTGCAAAACCTCGCCAATCAGGCTGCGCTGGCTGTCGAGAAAGCGGTTGAAACCCCGGGCCAGGTCACCCAGCTCATCCTGGCGCGAGTCATCCAGGCGGTGGCTAAGGTCGCCTGCGCCACTGCCAATCTGCACCAGCGCAGCGGTAACGCGGCGGATAGGCCGCACCAGGCCGCGCGCCAGCAGCACCACCAGCAGCAGCGACACCAGGGCCACACCGCCACCGATCAGGCTGGTCAGCCATACCGCCTGATGCATTTGCGCGTAGATTTCCGACTCCGGCACCTCGGCCACCAAGGTCCAGTCAAGGTCGCGCAGGGGCAGGCCGAGTGCCAGATACCGTTCACCGTCACGGCTGAAGCGGCTGCTGCGCAGGCCTTCGCCGCCCGTCATTACAGCCTTGGCAGCGTCCGTACCGAGCTGCTCGGTGAGCTGGCGCTTGCCACTGAAGGCAGCGTCCGGGTGCACCTGGATCAGGCCATCGTTACGTACCAGAAAGACCTTGCCATGCTCGCCAAAGCTGAAGTCGTGAATCAGCTTCGACAGCTCGGTCATGCGCAGGCCCATGCCGGCCACGCCCACCAGCTTGCCAGCCTTTTCCACGCGATAATCGATGAACAGCGCCAGCTCCCCAGTGGCTCCGTCGATGTCGATGTTGATAAACCGCTCGGCGCCGCTGTCGATGTAGCCGTAGAACCACTTGTCCTTGGGGTTGCTGCGGCTGAGGGTACGGTCCAGGCCATTTTCGTTGTAGTAATGGCCGGTTTCGGTCGAGGCAAACAAGGTGGTGAAGGCGCGGTTGCGCTGTTTGGCGGCGCCCAGGTATTCGATGAATGCCGCAGCCTGGGCGGGGTCTTCACCGGCAGCCAGCCAGTCGCGCAGCAGCGTGTTGCCGGCAATGTCCGCCGCAGCCACCAGTGGCTGGCCGAGCATGCGCTCGATGTCATTGCGGATGGCCTCGACACTGGCAGGCAGGGCAGTGTCGACCAGGTAGCGGTCGGTGAGGCGGTTGAGCGCCACGGTGAAGATGATGACCACCACCAGGATGCTGGCCAACAGGGCTGCGCCCATGCTGGTGATCAACTGCCACTGGATGCTTTTACGCCAGATACGCATGCCCCTACTCCCCCGCACATTATTGTTTTGCGAGAAGTGTATACACTTGCGTATCCAGTTAATCCAGTGACCTGGAACAATGAGTTGGGGCTTTGGGGCTGCTGCGCAGCCCATTCGCAGCACAAGGCTGCTCCTACAGGGAGCGGCCTTGTGTCGCGATTGGGGCGCAAAGCGCCCCAGCTATCGATCAGGACTCTGCAATGGTCCGCACGATGGCGTCCACCGTGGCGTCGATCTGCGCCTGGGTACGCGCAAGGGTCTGCTGATGTTCTTTCTGCAGTTCAACCTGTTTGGAGCACAGGTTAAGGGCAGCCAGCACCAGCAATTTGTCACCGATCAGGGTCGGGTACTGACGCTTGGTTTCGTTCAGGGCGGTGTTGAGCATCCGCACCGCCTGGGCCAGGGTTTCTTCCTGGCCTTCGGGCGCCTTGATCGAATAGTCGATGCCGAGAATCGACACGACATTGACCGGCTGCTCTTGCAATCTCATGCGCCAGCAACGCCAGCGCTGGCGCGATCAACCAGGGCCTGCAGGCGGGCGGCGGTGCTGCCGTTCTTCTCTTCCTGCTCCATCAGCGACAGCTGCAGGGTTTCGTTTTCTTCCTTGGCCTGGGCCAATTGCGTGCCAAGGGCGGTGTTCTGCTCGGTGAGTTGAGCGTTCTTCTGCATCAGGTCGCTGACCAGTTGCTCGATTTGATTCAGGGAAGCTTCCAGCATGGGTCTATCTCAGGTTGTTGCGAGGGGCGCACACGATAAAGAAAAGCGCGGCCCATCGCCATTAAAAATCGGATTCACAAGGTGTCTGGCCCGCAGATTGACAGGGTAATCACCCCCTTGTTCCGACCTGGGTCAACCGCCGGTCAGGAAAAGGTTAGCGCGCTCACAAATTTAGCGGGGCGCGCTCAAGACTGGCCAGTCACGACCGATAGCCCGGCAAGTCATGTTTTGTCGCACTTCGCGCACTCTTTATCCCTTGCCTGGATCTTCCCCTCCATGTCTCTACGCAACATGAATATCGCCCCGCGCGCGCTGCTCGGCTTCGCGCTCATCGGCCTGCTGATGCTCGGCCTTGGTATCTTCTCACTGGTGCAAATGGGCAACATTCGCCACGCGGGCGTGGCCATCGAGCAAGTCAACGTGCCCAGCATCAAGATCCTCGACGAAATCACCGCGCTCAACCTGCGCATGCGCACCCTGTCCTATCGACTGCTGATCAACCGCGAGCCTGCCATCCAAAGCGATACCCTCAACCTGCTGGACCAGCGCAACAGCCAGATCGACCGTGCGCGCCAGGCCTATTTGCCGATGATCGCCGCCGGTGATGAACAGGCGGCGTTCGACCAGTACGGCCAGTTGCTCAACCAGTACCGCCAACTGGAATCGCGCATGCGCAGCCTGAGCCAGGCCGGCCGCGTCGACGAACTGCGCGACCTGCTCAACCGCGACCTGCTGGCCAACTCCGAGCAAATCAACAAGGTCATGGAAACCCTGGTGCGTATCAACACCGAACAGACCCGTTCCACCAACGAGAAGGCCGCCAGCCAGTACGACACTGCCTTCACCCTGGTGATCGGCCTGCTGGTTGCCGCTACCGTGCTGACATTCGCGTGCGCCCTTTTGTTGACCCGCAGCATCGTCAAGCCGATTGATGAGGCGCTCAAATGCGCCGAGCAGGTCGCCGACGGTGACCTGACCCACATCATCCGCGCCGAAGGCACCGACGAAGCCGCCCGCCTGCTGCGTGCCATGGCCCGCATGCAAGACAAGCTACGCGACACCCTGCAGCAGATCGCCGGCTCCGCCACCCAGCTGGCCTCGGCGGCCGAAGAATTGAACGCCGTCACCGACGAAAGTGCCCGTGGCCTGCAACAGCAGAACAACGAAATTGAACAAGCCGCCACTGCCGTGACTGAAATGACCAGTGCGGTGGAGGAAGTGGCGCGAAATGCCGTGAGTACCTCAGAGGCATCCAGTGAAGCCAGCCGTTCCACTGGCGACGGTCGTGACCTGGTGATGGAGACGGTGGGCGCCATCGAGCGCATGAGCGGTGACGTGCAGGCCACAGCAAAACTGATCACGCACCTGGCCGAACAGTCGCGCGACATTGGCAAGGTACTCGACGTGATCCGCGGCCTGGCCGACCAGACCAACCTGCTGGCGCTCAATGCTGCCATTGAGGCGGCGCGCGCCGGCGAAGCGGGCCGTGGCTTTGCCGTGGTAGCGGATGAAGTGCGTGCGCTGGCGCACCGTACCCAGCAGTCGACCAGCGAGATCGAACGGATGATTGGCAGCATTCAAGGCGGCACGGAAGAGGCAGTGGAGTCGATGCGCACCAGCACTGAACGCGCCGAGTCGACGCTGAACATCGCCCGCGGTGCTGGCTTGGCGTTGGACACCATTGCCGGGGCGGTGGCACAGATCAACGAGCGTAACCTGGTGATCGCCAGCGCGGCGGAAGAGCAGGCACAAGTGGCGCGGGAAGTGGACCGCAACCTGGTGAACATCAATGACCTGTCGGTGCAGAGTGCTACGGGGGCGCATCAGACCAGTGCGGCGAGTGCTGAGCTGTCGCGCTTGGCCGTGGACCTGAATGGGTTGGTGGCACGGTTCCGTACATGACAATGTTGGGGCCGCTGTGCGGCCCATTCGCGGGACAAGCCCGCTCCCACAGGTTCGGCGCTGGCTTTAGGGATTCTGTTAGCCTGCCAGAGGCTCGGCGCTGGCTTGAGGGATTCTGCTAGCCTGCCAGAGGCTCGGCGCTGGCTTGAGGGATTCTGTTAGCCTGCCAGAGGCTCGGCGCTGGCTTGAGGGATTCTGTTAGCCTGCCAGAGGCTCGGGGCTGGTGTGAGGGCTACGGTGAGCCTCCCCCAGGGTCTGTGCTGATCTGAAGGGTACGGTGAGCCTGTGGGAGCGGGCTTGCCCCGCGAAGAGGCCAGCGTTGCTACCCAACATCCAGAAAACATTCCACACCGCACGCCACTGACATCTCACCTAGTGTTGTCCCAGATCTCACATCAGGGACCCCACATGGACCGTGCCCAATCCCATCTGCTGCGCCGCGGCCGTTTTTCTCAGCCGGGGGGGCTTTACCTGCTGACCACGGTCACTCATGAACGTCAGCAGATCTTCACTCAATTCAACTACGCCCGTGGCGTGATCCTGCAACTGAGACAGGCGGAGCTCGATGGGCTTTGCCGGTCCCTGGCCTGGGTGGTCATGCCCGACCATGTGCATTGGCTGATTGAGTTGCAAAGTGGCACGTTGAGCTGCTTGATGCGCAGGTTCAAATCACGGAGTAGTCATGCGCTCTATCAGCGGGGCATGTCACGCAAGAAAATATGGCAGCCGGGCTATCAGAACCGGGCCTTGCGGCGGAAAGAAAGTGTGCTGCACGTGGCGAGGTACATCGTTGCCAATCCCATAAGAGCCGGGCTGGTTGACCGTGCGGGCGACTACTCACATTGGGATGCTGTATGGATCTGATGGCCCTTTCGCGGGACAAGCCCGCTCCCACAGGTTTACCGAAACCTTCAGACCAGGGGTAAACCTGTGGGAGCGGGCTTGTCCCGCGAATGGGCTGCAAAGCAGCCCCAGCATTACTGGATCAGTAATCGATCCGCACATCCCCTTTCGGCACGCTGCAGCACGACAGGATGTAGCCCTCGGCTTCATCCTCTTCGGTGATGCCGCCGTTGTGCTCCATCTCCACTTCGCCGCCCAGCTTGAGCACCTTGCAAGTGCCGCAGATGCCCATGCCGCAGGCTTTCGGGATCATCAGGCCAACCTTGGCTGCGGCCGCATGCACAGTCTCGCCCGGGGCGATGCGGATGCTCTTGTCGCTGCCGATGAACTCCACCAGGTTGAGGTCGGATACATCCAGCTCCGGTGCGTCGGCCGCCTGTTCGGCGTGCTCCACCGCATCGGCCTTGGCCTCGGCCGGCGTCGCACCAAACGACTCCTCGTGATAATTCTTCATGTCGAAACCGACGGCTTCGAGCATGCGCTTGACCGCCGTCATATAAGGCGTCGGGCCGCAGCAAAACACCACGCGCTCCATGTAGTCAGGGGCGATCAGTTCCATGAGTCGCTGATTCAGGTAACCGCGGTACCCCGCCCATGGCTCGCCCAGGCCATGCTTCTCGCAAATGATATGCAGGCTGAAGTTGGGGATGCGCGAGGCCATCTGTTCCAGCTCGCGATGGTAGATGATGTCCTTCGGCGAACGGGCGCTGTGCACGAACACCATGTCGACGTTGGCGTTGGTGTCATAGAACCAGCGCGCCATCGACATGACCGGCGTAATGCCGACACCGCCCGACAGGTACAGCGCCTTGCCCGCCGGGAAGTCGATGGCGTTGAACAGCCCCACCGGGCCGTGTACCGGCAGTTCGGCGCCTTCGTGCATGGTGTCGTGCAAGAAGTTGGACACCAAGCCACCCGGCACGCGCTTCACTGTGATCGAAAAACTGTAGGGCACCGACGGCGAACTGGAAATGGTGTAGGAACGCATCACCGGCTTGCCTTCGATCTCCAGCTCCAGGGTGACGAACTGCCCGGGCTTGAAGAAGAACATGATCGGCTGGTCGGCCATGAAGCAGAAGGTGCGCACGTCCCAGGTCTCCTGGATGACCTTGACGCAGCGCACGATGTGGCGGCCGTTGGCCCAGGTCTGGGTGGTGACCGGATTGAGGAAGGTATCGGACATGTTCATCTCCAGCAGCCGACTAGTGGGCTTTTTATGGCTTGGATAATGCGCAAGCTGAGAGCGACGTACATTCCTGCCAGCGACATCGGCGTGCTTATCGCGACCAGCCCCGCGCTACAAGGGCTGGCGCGTCGTAATTCAATTCGGCCATGTCGCCCATGGATACGGTTCGCGGCGTCTTCGGACGCACACTCCACGGCAAATAAACATGCCTGCTGTTTAAACAAAAAGCCGCTGATAACCGCCTTGCGGCAACAACAACGATTAGCCACCTTTTGCCGGCCGCACACGGCCCCGAGGAATACACGATGGACGTCACCGCAACCCTGAGCCTGGGCGATCCACTGGAACCTGCACGCAAGGCTACCGCCGAGATGCTGCAGACCCGCGAGCGCACCTACTCGCTGCCCCAGCCTTTCTACACCGACGAGCGTCTGTTCCAGATCGACATGCAGGAGATCTTCCAGAAAGAATGGTTGATCGCTGGCATGACTTGCGAAATTCCGGCGAAAGGTAACTACATCACCCTGCAGATCGGCAAAAACCCGATCCTGGTGGTGCGGGGTGCCGAAGGCAAGGTGCACGCCTTCCATAACGTCTGCCGCCACCGTGGTTCGCGTTTGTGCGTCAGCGACAAAGGCAAGGTGGCCAAGCTGGTCTGCCATTACCACCAGTGGACCTATGAACTGGACGGCCGCCTGCTGTTCGCCGGCACCGAAATGGGCGCCGACTTCGACATGAAGGAGTACGGCCTGAAGCCGGTGCATGTGAAGGTGGCCGGTGGCTATATCTTCATCAGCCTGGCAGAAAACCCGCCTGCCATCGACGAGTTCCTGGCTACCCTGGAACACTACATGGAACCGTACGACATGGAGAACACCAAGGTGGCGGTGCACACCACCTTGATGGAAAAGGCCAACTGGAAGCTGGTGCTGGAAAACAACCGCGAGTGCTACCACTGCAGCGGTTCGCACCCGGAGCTGCTGCAAACCCTGCTGGAGTGGGACGACACCAACGACCCGCGCGCCAGCCAGGAATTCAAGGACCACGTGGCCGCTTCGGCCGCCGCCTGGGAAGCCGAAAAGATCCCGTACCTGCACAAGAGCCATGGCCTGCGTAACCGTATCGTGCGCATGCCCCTGCTCAAAGGCACGGTATCGATGACCATGGACGGCAAACAGGCCTGCCAGAAGCTGATGGGCCGCATCAAGAACCCGGACCTGGGCTCGATGCGCATCCTGCACCTGCCGCACTCGTGGAACCACTGCATGGGCGACCACATGATTGTGTTCACCGTGTGGCCGATCAGCGCCCAGGAAACCATGGTCACCACCAAGTGGCTGGTGCACAAGGATGCGGTCGAAGGCGTCGATTACGACCCGGAGCGCATGCGCAAGGTGTGGGACGCTACCAACGACCAGGACCGCCGCCTGGCGGAAGAGAACCAGCGTGGCATCAACTCCACGGCGTACCAGCCTGGGCCTTACTCGAAGACTTACGAGTTTGGTGTGGTGAACTTCATTGACTGGTACAGCGACCGCGTGTTGGCCAACTTGGGCGCAGAGCCTGCTCCATACCTGAAAGAGGTGAAGGCGCAGTAAACCATCATCGGTGGCCTGGCAGCGCTCCGAACTTAACAGCGTGAGCGCGCCAGGCAAACCGTATGCTCGGAGATTTCCCTATACCTGGACATCATGAGGCACCGATCGTAACGACCTGATCCAGCTCGCAGCGGCTGCAAATCCTCTGCCTACATATGCCAACCCACGGCCTACGGTAGAGAGCATCTCGTCCAACATCGTCAAATCCATGAACGTATTCCCCAATAACCGGTGAGTGTCACGTGGATAAGTCCGCATGTAGTGGGCTACTTCACGTGCTGCGGCGAAATTTCCTGTCAAACCACCGCTCAGATTTGTGACCGTATTTCCTAGCGCGATGAGATCCACAGCGCTCTGAACGCTTGGGGTCACCCCGTTGGCAGCGGCGACCACCTGCCCGGCTACGCCAAAAGCGCCGGTCAAACTGAACTGCTGGTTCGAAATTCTGGCTGTAAGCGGTAGCTCCTGATAATCAGCGGGCACGCCGTTAGCCAACCGAGCAGCCGACCTGCGCCCGACCACATTCCTCATTGTTCGAACCGTCGCGCCCGAGAAGGTGGCACCGCTGGAGAGCAAGCCAATGCCCCTGAGTATGACGCCCCAGAATGCACCGTTTGGGTCATGCCGGTTTACCGGATCTCCGCCACAGTAGGCGTACCCATTGATACCCCCCTTGGAAAACGGGCTGAGCGAGTCACAGGTCGTAAAGCGCAAGAGGGTCGGGCTATAGAAGCGACGGCCATTGCCCAACGGATAATTGCCCGTGAGCGGATCACGATGCTGGCCACCAAAAGCCAGCACCGGTGCTGGGCTGGTTTTCATGAAGCCGTAAGGTGAATAAGCGTGCAGACCTGGCAACACGGAGCGCTGCAGGTCTGTCGTCAAAAAATGAGCCGCCATAGGTTATGCACAAGTTTTAATTGTTTGGAATACCGTAGCGGTGAATGAAAGGTGTGGCTACTGACATAAATATCAGGTGAATGACTGCTCATTTTTTGATCAAAGCCAGCAAGGCAGCCTAACTGTTGGGCCACAGAGGACTCCATACACCTTATCCACAGACTCACCAACAGAGTTTGTGAACAAAGCGCGAACATGCAGCGCGTCGGGTGTGGATAAGCGATTCAACGCCTTGAAAATCAGTGATCTGAAGATATCCATGCCCATTTGATCATTTCTTAATCAATCACTCACAAGCGAGTAGCTGCGCGGCTTTCAGGTAGCGCCGAACAGATTATCCACAGACCCGCTAACAGCGATTGTGGGCAAAACCTGTGGGACGCACGCATATCTGTGGCTGAGGAGCCGGCTCACATTTGATCAGTTTATGATCAAAACTCTCTAAGCCCCGTTATATATGGCCCCCAGCCATGCACCAACACTTTATCCACACCTTGGCGAACAGATTCCGTGGGCAAAACAGAGTTGCACCTGATGGTTGTGCCATTTCCGTCAAATCTGGCGGTGTGGTGGGGAAAAGGAGGGACTTATGCACAGGCGGAATGGGCCTGCAACAGATCAGGGGGTCGTTGTGGGAGCGGGCTTGCCCCGCGAAGCTGGCGACGCGGTGCATGGCACCGGCTGCGCCGGTGTTCGCGGGGCAAGCCCGCTCCCACAGAGTGAGGGGGGCTTGCCGAAGAGCGCGTAAGGCTTTAGCGCAGCACGCCCTCTTCCACCAGCAGCTTGAGGATGGCCTCAGCACCTTCCTGTGGCGAAACATCCTTCAGCACCTTGCCACCGCCGCCACTGGCCTTTGCCGTTGCTGCTTTCATGCGGTCCGCACCGCTCTTGGCCTTGATCACCTTCAGGCGCTTGGGCCGGGGACGGGCCGGTTGCAACTCGGCATCGGCCAGCAACTCATCTTCGACAATGGCCACATTACGCGCAGCCAGCACACCCCGTCGCGCGGGCCCGAATGCGCTCTGGCGCGGCTTGGGCGCAGCGTTATCCACAGTCGCCAGCAACGGCAGGCGCACTTTCAGCCGGCGCCGCTGGCCCCGCGGCAACGCCTGCAAGACCTGGGCGGTGCCGTTCTCGATCGACTCCACCTCGGCCAGCCCCACGATCAACGGCCAGCCAAGTTTTTCGGCCAGCAGGAAGGGCAGCATGCCCGAGCCTTCACCCGTCTCGGCCTGGCTACCGGTCAGCACCAGCTGTGCCCCGGCGTCGCGCAGGTAATCCCCCAGCACGCCCAGCACATCGGCACCGGCCGGCTGCTCCAGCACGTCAAGATGGTCCAGGCCCATGCCCAGGTAGGCGCGCAGCGCTTCTTCCTGTGGGTTGCCGGCATGGACCACCTGCAAGTTATCCCCAGCCAGCTGCAAACCCAGTTCCACGGCGCGGGCATCCTGCTCGGCGCGGCGGGCGCGCCCGGAGCTTGGGTGGGCACCGATGGAAACCAGGCTGATCACTTTCGTACTCATGCTCGTGCCCTTATGCCGCGTCGCGCTGGCCGCCGCTGCGGTAGTTGTCCACAGCCTCGATCAGTGCCTTGAGAATCGCCGAACTGTCGCCAATCACCGACAGGTCCGCCCGTTTGATCATGTCGCAGCCCGGGTCCATGTTGATCGCCACCACCTTGTCGCAGGCGCCGATGCCCTGCAGGTGCTGGATGGCACCCGAGATGCCCACAGCCACGTACACGCGCGCGGTGACCCAGGTACCGGTGGCACCCACCTGGCGATTGCGCGGCATGAAGCCGTCGTCCACCGCCACCCGCGAGGCACCTTCGGTGGCGCCAAGGGCTGCGGTGGCCTGGTGGTACAGGTCCCAGTCCTTGACCCCATTGCCGCCCGAGATGATGAACTCGGCCTCGGCCATGGCAATGGTGGCCGGGTCCACGGCCACCGAGCCCAGGTCTTCGATGCGCGACAGGCTGCGCGCCACGCGTGTGGACAACTCCACCGGCAAGGCTTCGTGACGGGTTTCGCTGACCGGCTCCGCGCACTCGGCGGCCGCCAGGATCAGCCGTGGCACGGCACGTTGCAGGTCTTGCTGGCCGGCGCCGGCGCGGCCGATGCACTGACCGTCCTTGACCTGCCACACCCGCGTGGCCGGGCGCTCGCCCAGCGCCGCGCCCAGGCGTCGGCCCAGTTCGCCGCCACCGGTGCGGCTGTCGGGCAGCAGCCAGTGGCGCGGGGTGAACTGGTTATCCACAGCCCGCAGGCCCTGCACCAGTTGCTCCGGTGCATAACCCTCGAAGGCCTCGCCCTCGATGACCAGCAGGCGGTCGACACCGGCTGTGGAAAAGTTGCTTTCCTTGTGCTCGTTAAAGACCACCGCCAGCACCGCGCCGTCACTGCCGGCCAGGCTGTGGGCCAGGCCGAGCAAATCGCGGTCGTGGCTGCTCAGGCGACCACCGACCATGTCCGGCACCACGGCGATGTAGAACGCCGGCGCCGGCACCTGGTGCAGCGGCAGCTTGACCTCTGCCGCCGCCGTGCGACGCCCGCCCACACCGGTACCCTGCTGGGCGCCGCTGCGGTCGATGCGCTTGATGCCGGCCGGGCCGATGAAGCCTGCGGCAATCGCATGGGGGTTCTTGCGGATCAGGCCATTGGGCCCCATCCAGCTGGTCTGTTGCGTCTGCATGGCCGCATGCAGCGGGTGCAGGCGGTTACGGGCGATCCACTCGGCGCGTGGGTCGCGGCGGATAATGTCGCTCATCAGTGCACCTCCGCAGGTTCACGTTTGGCCGTTTGCGGCTTTGCGGCAGAAGGCGCGTCCTCTTCGATCAGCACGTCGGCCACCAGCTCGGCCAGGTCCTTGATCTGCGGGCGCGGTTCGACCACGCCTTCGAGCATGGCGGTGCATTGTGGGCAACCCACGGCCACCAGCTCGGCCTCGGTCTCACGGATGTCGTCCATGCGCATGTCGGGGATACGCTGCTTGCCCGGGATGTCAGTGATCGGCGCCCCACCGCCACCGCCGCAGCAACGGGAACGGAAGCCCGAGCGCTGCATCTCGCGCACTTCAATACCCAGCGCCTTGAGCACTTCACGCGGTGCTTCGTACTCACCGTTGTAGCGGCCCAGGTAGCAAGGGTCGTGGTAGGTGACGCTGCCGCCCTTGTGCTGGCCGAGGTTGAGCTTGTTGGCCGCGATCAGTTCGGCCATGTAGGTGCTGTGGTGCTGCACCTGGTAGTCGCCGCCCAATGCGCCGTACTCGTTCTTCAGCACATGGAAGCTGTGCGGGTCGCAGGTGACGATGCGCTGGAACGTGTACTTGGCCAGGGTCTGGATATTGCGTTTGGCCAGTTGCTGGAAAGTCGCTTCGTCGCCCAGGCGGCGGGCAACGTCGCCACTGTCGCGTTCTTCCAGGCCGAGCACGGCAAAGTCCACGCCCGAGGCCTTCAACACTTTGACAAACGAACGCAGGGTGCGCTGGTTGCGCATGTCGAAGGCACCGTCGCCAACCCAGAACAGCACGTCGGTGGTTTTCACCTCCGACAGCAGTTGCAGGTTGAGGTCGGCTGCCCAGTTCATGCGCCCGCCGGGGGCGAAGCCGCCTGGGTTGTCAGTGGCGATCAGGTTGTCCAGCACCTCGGCGCCCTTGTTCGGGGTGGCGCCCTTTTCCAGGGTGAGGTGGCGGCGCATGTCGACGATGGCATCGACGTGCTCGATCATCATCGGGCATTCCTCGACGCAGGCACGGCAAGTGGTGCACGACCACAGCGTTTCGGCGTCGACCAGACCATTGACGATCGGCTGGTGCGGGTGGCCGCCATGCTCACCGATCGGCTTGCCCGGGTACGGGCTGCCGGCGAACTGGGCGTCCGTGCCGCCGGCCAGGCCGATGACCATGTCCTGAATGAGCTTTTTCGGGTTCAGCGGCTGGCCGGCAGCAAAGGCCGGGCACATAGCTTCACATTTACCGCACTGCACGCAGGCGTCGAAGCCCAGCAGCTGGTTCCAGGTGAAGTCCGCCGGCTTTTCCACGCCCAGCGGCGCGTTCGGGTCTTCCAGGTCCAGCGGCTTGAGACCGGTGGAGCGGCCGCCGCCGAAGCGCTCGGCACGGCGGTGCCAGGCCAGGTGCAGGGCACCGGCGAAGGCGTGCTTCATAGGGCCGCCCCAGGTCATGCCGAAGAACAGCTCCGACACACCCCACAGCACGCCCAGGCCGAGTACGGCGACCATCACCCAGCCGCCCGTGTTGGCGGGCAGGATGCCGGCGACCGGCAGGGTGGCAATGAAGAAGCTTGCGGCGAATACCAGCAGGCTCTTCGGCAAGCGCATCCACGGCCCCTTGGACAGGCGCGATGGCGGGTTGAGGCGGCGCTTGAAGACAAAGATGGCCCCGGTAAACATGATTACCGTGGCTACCAGTAACGCGTAGCCGAGGATTTTGCTCTGCAGGCCAAAGCCATGCACCAGAATCGCCAGCGCGGCCGACAGCACGAAGCCGCCTGCGGTAGCCACGTGGGTCTTGGACATGTACTTATCGCGCTCGACCACGTGGTGCAGGTCCACCAGGTAGCGCCGCGGCATGGCCAGCAGGCCGCCGATCAGGTCGACCTTGGAAGCCCGGCCACGCCGCCACATGCGCACCCGGCGCAGGGCGCCGAGCACTGCCAGGCCAAGGGCAGCGAACAGCAGGATGGGTAGAAGGGTGTTCAACATGGGAGGCTCCCACAACAACAGCTGAATTCTTGCGCCGCTATGCCCCTTGTGGGAGCGGGCTTGTCCCGCGAAGACGTCCGGCCTGACAACATCGTTGTTGGTGCTGACGCATTCGCGGGGCAAGCCCGCTCCCACAGGGGTCTACGGCGTTTAGGCGCGCGGGATCAGAAATCCTTGCACAGCCGCAAGGCGTCGTAGATCGCTGCATGCACGTTGCGCTGGGCCACGCAGTCGCCGATCCGATACAGCAGGTAGCCCTCGCCCGGCTGGCTGAGGATCGGCTGCGGCTTGATGGCGAACAGCGCCTCCACATCGATCTGGCCCTTGTTGCGCGAGCCGTCCTTCAGCGCGTAGTACAGTGCTTCATCAGGCCGCACGCCGTTCTCGATCACCACCTGGTCGACCACGCGTTCTTCCTTGGCGCCGGTGTATTCGTTCTCCAGCACCGCCACCAGCTTGTCGCCTTCGCGGTAGACCTTTTCCAGCATCATGTCGCCGGTCATGATCACTTCTTTCGGGTACATGCTGCGGTAGTAGGTCGGGAAGGTCGTGCCGCCCATGGCCACGCCCGGCTTGATGTCGTCGGTGACGATTTCAACCTGGCTGCCTTTGTCGGCAATGTAGTCTGCTGCCGACATGCCGGTGAATTCACAAATGGTGTCGTACACCAGCACGTTCTTGCCCGGCGCAACCTTGCCGTCGAGTACGTCCCAGCTGCTGACCACCAGCCCTTCGGCAGCGCCCCAGTGCTCGTTCTGCTCGACGAACGGATGGCCGCCCACCGCCAGCACGATCACGTCCGGGCGCAGGTCCTGGATGGCGTCCACGCTGGCAGCGGTCCCCAGGCGCAGGTCCACTTTCAGGCGCGCCAGTTCCAGCTGGTACCAGCGGGTAATACCGGCGATCTGGTCACGCTGCGGTGCCTTGGCGGCAATGGTGATCTGCCCGCCGATCTGGTCTTTTTTCTCGAACAGGGTCACGTCGTGGCCACGTTCGGCGGCCACGCGGGCCGCTTCCATGCCGGCCGGGCCTGCGCCAACCACCACCACCTTGCGCTTGACGCCGGTGGTCTTCTCGATGATGTGCGGCACCCCCATGTATTCACGGGAGGTGGCGGCGTTCTGGATGCACAGTACATCCAGGCCCTGGTACTGGCGGTCGATGCAGTAGTTGGCGCCGACGCACTGTTTGATCTGGTCAATCTGGCCCATCTTGATCTTGGCGATCAGGTGCGGGTCAGCCATGTGAGCACGGGTCATGCCGACCATGTCCACGTAGCCGCCTTCAAGAATGCGCGTGGCCTGGTTCGGGTCCTTGATGTTCTGCGCGTGCAGTACCGGGACCTTGACCACTTCCTTGATGCCGGCCGCCAGGTGCAGGAACGGCTCTGGCGGGTAGCTCATGTTCGGGATGACGTTGGCCAGGGTGTTGTGGGTGTCGCAACCCGAGCCGACCACGCCAATGAAGTCGAGCATGCCGGTGCCGTCGTAATACGCGGCGATCTGTTTCATGTCCTCGTGGCTGAGGCCATCAGGGTGGAACTCGTCGCCACAGATACGCATGCCCACACAGAAGTCGTCACCCACTTCGGCGCGCACCGCTTTCAGTACTTCCAGGCCGAACTTCATGCGGCCTTCAAACGTGCCGCCCCATTCGTCGGTACGTTTGTTGACCCGCGGGCTCCAGAACTGGTCGATCATGTGCTGGTGCACGGCCGACAGTTCCACGCCGTCCAGGCCGCCCTCTTTGGCACGCCGCGCGGCCTGCGCGTAGTTGCCGATGACGCGCCAGATCTCTTCCACCTCGATGGTCTTGCAGGTGGCGCGGTGCACAGGTTCACGGATACCCGACGGCGACATCAGGGTCGGCCAGTTGAAGCCGTCCCAGCGCGAGCGACGGCCCATGTGGGTAATCTGGATCATGATCTTGGCGCCATGCTTGTGCATGGCGTCAGCCAGGTTCTGGAAGTGCGGGATGATACGGTCGGTCGACAGGTTGACCGACGCCCACCATTCCTGCGGGCTGTCGATGGCAACAACGGACGACCCGCCGCAGATCGCCAGGCCGATGCCGCCCTTGGCCTTCTCTTCGTAGTACTTCACATAGCGGTCGGTGGTCATGCCGCCGTCAGTGGCGTAAACCTCGGCGTGCGCGGTGCTGAGCACGCGGTTGCGGATGGTCAGTTTGCCGATCTGGATCGGCTGGAACATTGCTTCGAATGCCATGACGCTATCTCCGGCTTACAACGGCTTTGTAACGAACAGGCCATCTTCGTGGCCTTCTTCCGACCCGCCGTAGACCTGTTCGGCCACGGTGCGGATCGAGCTGCCGCGGGCAGCGAGAATCTGGTCCATTGCGCCGGCGAACCAGCCGGTGAACATGTAGTCGACCTTGCGGCCACACTTGCCGTACACGTACACGAACGCCGAGTGCTTGAGCTTGACGCTGCAGGTGCCTTTGTCCAGGTCGATGTCCTGGATCTCGAACAGGCCCCAGCCACGCTGGCTCAGGCGCTTCATGTAGTGCTCGAACACCGCTACGCCTTCCAGGCCATGGCACTCAGCTTCTTTTTCACACCAGTGCCAGGCGGACTTGTAGCCGGCCTTGTAGAGGATCTCGGCATAGGCGTCGGCGCCCAGCACTTCCTCGATGCCCATGTGGTTGTTGACGAAGAAGTGGCGCGGCACGTACAGCATCGGCAAGGCGTCGCTGGTCCAGACACCGGTTTCGCTGTCGACTTCGATTGGCAATTGCGGGGCGATCTTGGCCATGGAAACTCAACTCCATAAAATTTTTATGTGGGTGCCCCGGCGTTGCTGGCAGGGGCTTTCAGGCTTGGAGAGCGGCTTACTCGCCCCAGACGTCCTTGAGGACGTTGACCCAGTTCTCGCCCATGATCTTGCGCACCACACGCTCGGAATGGCCGCGCTTGAGCAAGGTTTCGGTGAGGTTGGGGAATTCGCCCACGGTGCGGATGCCCAGCGGGTTGATGATCTTGCCGAAGTTGGTGAGGCGGCGGGCGTAGCCCTTGTCGTGGGTCAGGTACTCGAAGAAGTCCTGGCCGTGGCCCTGGGTGAAGTCGGTACCGATACCGATGGCGTCTTCACCGACAATGTTCATGGTGTACTCAATGGCTTCGGCGTAGTCGTCGATGGTGGAGTCGATGCCTTTGGCCAGGAACGGCGCGAACATGGTCACGCCGACGAAGCCGCCGTGGTCGGCGATGAACTTCAGCTCTTCATCCGACTTGTTGCGCGGGTGCTCTTTCAGGCCCGATGGCAGGCAGTGCGAGTAGCACACCGGCTTTTTCGATTCGAGGATGACCTCTTCGGAAGTCTTGGAGCCGACGTGGGACAGGTCGCACATGATGCCGACGCGGTTCATTTCCGCGACGATCTCGCGGCCGAAGCCCGACAGCCCGCCGTCACGCTCGTAGCAGCCGGTGCCCACCAGGTTCTGGGTGTTGTAGCACATCTGCACGATGCCTACGCCCAGCTGCTTGAACACGTCAACGTAAGCGATCTGGTCTTCGAACGCATGGGCGTTCTGGAAGCCGAACAGGATGCCAGTCTTGCCCAGCTCCTTGGCCTTGCGGATGTCGGCGGTGGTGCGCACCGGCATCACCAGGTCGCTGTTGTCACGGATCAGCTTCTGGCTGGAGGCAATGTTGTCGACGGTAGCCTTGAACCCTTCCCAGACCGACACCGTGCAGTTGGCCGCAGTCAGCCCGCCTTTGCGCATGTCCTCGAACAGCTCGCGGTTCCATTTGGCAATGATCAGGCCGTCGATGACGATGCTGTCGGCGTGAAGTTCGGCTGGGCTCATCAGGCTGTCCCCTTTTATTGAATGGTTGGCGCCAAACCTTGTGCCGGCGCTTTGGGGCCAGCATATGCCTGTGCCCAAAGGCGCCCCGATGCAAAAACGACAGGGGGTTTGCCGAAAGCGTCAATGCGCGACAACACGCCCTCTGGCACGCCGTCTGGCGATGAGAGACAGTCTCGATAACGACCTTTCTGGCGGCTTTATGAACATTTGGACAGGTGGCTACCACAGCGCCGTCGTCTGAGCGAGAATCCTGCGATTCGTCAGCCTGTTGAGGAGAAAAGGGATGAAATCATTGGCATGGCTGGTATTGCTGGCCGTCGTATCGGGCGCCCACGCCGGGGAGGAAGAAAGCACCCCGTGCGACAACGTCGAGACCGACCAGCAGACCTACGCCTGCGCGGCGTTCAACAAGCAGACGGCAGAGCGGGAGCTGAAGTCGGCTTACGATGACTTGATCCAGCGCATTCGCGATCAATATGCCGACGAAGGCGACCAGGCCACTGCCCTGATCGGGCGCATGGACGCGGCAGAGAAGCTGTGGATGCAACTGCGCGATGCTGATTGCAAGGTCGAGACCTATGCCGAAAAGGCGGGGAGCAAGGCATTCCAGGCGGCCTGGGATACCTGCGTGGCCCAGCGCAGTGATGACCGGTCGGAGTATTTGCAGTCCATTGGCCAGCAGTAAACCTGCACCGGCCTCTTCGCGGGACAAGCCCGCTCCCACAGGATCACCTCAGCCACTGAGGACTGCCATGGTCCTGTGGCCCAGGACTCAACAGAGCCTGAGAGATGTGGGGTCCCTGTGGGAGCGGGCTTGTCCCGCGAAGAGGCCAGCACTGACAAACATCAAACCGCCCTGGCCAACCTGTCCTCCCGCGGGCAACGATGATACCGGGCCCTATAACAGCGGGTAAAATACGAAGCCGACTCAAACCCACACGCCACGCCCACCTCCAGCACACTCATGTCGGTCTGGCGCAACAACTGCCTGGCCTTATCCAGCCGCAGTCGCAAATAGAAACCACTGGGCGTGTCGTCCAGGTGCACACGAAACAGCCGTTCCAGCTGCCGCCGGGTCACCTGCACCGCTTCTGCCAGCACCTGGGTATTGAGTGGCTGCTCGGTATTGCGCTCCATTTCGCCAATCACCTTCACCAGCTTCTTGTTGCTGATGCCATAGCGACTGGCGATCTGCATGCGCTGATGGTCTTGTCGCTGGCGGATACGCCCGAGCACGAATTGCTCCGACACCTGCACCGCCAACTCGCTGCCATGGGCCTGTGCAATCAGGTCGAGCATCAGGTCAATGGACGCCGTACCGCCAGCGCAGGTGATACGCCGGCGGTCGATCTCGAACAACTCCTGGGTCGCCTGCAGGCTCGGGTAGTTTTCCTTGAACGCCTCCAGCGCCTCCCAGTGCACGGTGGCGCGGTGGCCGTCGAGCAGGCCGGACTCGGCCAGTACAACGGCGCCGGTATCGATACCGCCCAGGATCACCCCGTCGTGGTCCAGGCGGCGTAGCGCCTGCTGCAGGCCCGGCCCGTAACAGGCCAGGGGATCGAAACCGGCCACGATCAGCAAAATGCCCGCAGGCTCGCCCGCGGCCAACGCCGCATCGGCGTTCACCGACATGCCGTTGCTGGCCTGCACCGCCCCGCCATCCAGGCTCAGCACCTGCCAGCGGTACGACGGGCCCTTGAACCGGTTGGCTACCCGCAGCGGCTCCAGGGCACTGATGAAGCCCATGGCCGAGAACCCGGGCAACAGCAGAAAATGAATGGTTTGCAGCATTGCATGCTCCACGGCAAAGGTGGTCGCCTCCGTGCAAGTGTTGGTCGCCAGGGTGCGATTTTTCACCCTGCCAGCAGCGTAGCGTGTTCACACGGTCCAGAGAGACCGAACCCCATAACAATATGCACTGCCGATGGAGAGCCACCATGCACAGCTTGATCCGCCGCAGCCTGTTGACCCTTGCCCTGAGTAGCATCGCCACTTCCCCGCTTTACGCCGCAGAGCCCGCGGCCTGCAAGAACGTGCGCCTGGGCGTGGTCAACTGGACCGACGTCATCGCCACCAGCGCCATGGCCCAGGTGCTGCTCGATGGCCTTGGCTACCAGACCAAACAGACCAGCGCTTCGCAGCAGATCATTTTCGCCGGCATCCGCGACAAGCGCCTGGACATGTTCCTGGGTTACTGGAACCCGATCATGACCCAGACCATCACACCGTTCATCGATGCCCAGCAGGTAAAGGTACTGGAAAAGCCCAGCCTGGAAGATGCGCGGGCGACCCTGGCAGTGCCGAAGTACCTGTATGACAAAGGCCTGAAGACCTTCGCCGACATTCACAAGTTCGAGAAAGAGCTGGGCGGCAAGATTTATGGCATCGAGCCAGGCTCGGGCGCCAACACCCAGATCAAGGCCATGATCACCAAGAACCAGTTCGGCCTGGGCAAGTTCCAGCTGGTCGAGTCCAGCGAGGCCGGCATGCTCGCTGCCGTCGACCGCGCCGTGCGCCGCAAGGAGGCCGTGGTGTTCTTCGGCTGGGCGCCGCACCCGATGAACGTGAACATCGACATGGCCTACCTGGGTGACAGCCAGGATGCCTTGGGCCCTGACGAAGGCCGCGCCACGGTATGGACGGTAACTGCGCCGGACTACGCCGAACGCTGCCCCAACGCCCACCGCCTGCTGGCCAACCTGAACTTCAGCGCCGAGGACGAGAGCCGCATGATGCAGCCGCTGCTCGACCACAAGGACGCACTGGAATCGGCCCGCCAGTGGCTCAACGACCACCCCGACGACAAGGCCCGCTGGCTCGAAGGGGTCACCACCTTCGACGGCAAGCCTGCGGCCGAGAACCTCAAGCTCACCGCCAACTGATCCGGCCTCTTCGCGGGGCAAGCCCGCTCCCACAGGTACAGCGTAACACTCAGGATCTCGCTGATCCTGTGGGAGCGGGCTCGCCCCGCGAAAGGGCCATCACAGACACTACAAGGAACCGCCATGAACCACGACGTCATCATCACCTGCGCCCTCACCGGCGCCGGTGACACCGCCTCGAAAAGCCACTTGGTCCCGGTCACCCCCAAGCAGATCGCCGAATCCGCCGTCGAAGCCGCCAAAGCCGGCGCCACCGTGGTCCACTGCCATGTCCGCGACCCGCAAACCGGCCGTTTCAGCCGCGACGTAAACCTTTACCGCGAAGTCATGGAACGCATCCGCGAGGCCGATGTGGACATCATCGTCAACCTCACCGCCGGCATGGGTGGCGACCTGGAAATCGGCCCAGGCGAAACGCCCCTGGAGTTCGGCCCGGGCACCGACCTGATCGGCCCGCTGGAGCGCCTGGCCCATGTCGAGGCCCTGTTGCCGGAAATCTGCACCCTCGACTGCGGCACGCTCAACTTCGGCGACGGCAATTCGATCTACGTCTCCACCCCGGCGCAACTGCGCGCCGGCGCCAAACGCATCACCGAACTGGGCGTGAAAGCTGAACTGGAAATTTTCGACACCGGCCACCTGTGGTTCGCCAAGCAGATGATCAAGGAAGGGCTGCTCGAAGACCCGCTGTTCCAGCTGTGCCTGGGCATTCCCTGGGGCGCACCGGCCGACACCACCACCATGAAGGCGATGGTCGACAACCTGCCCGCCAATGTCACCTGGGCTGGCTTCGGCATCGGACGCATGCAGATGCCGATGGCCGCGCAAGCTGTGTTACTCGGCGGCAATGTGCGGGTAGGCCTGGAAGACAACCTGTACCTGGACCGCGGGGTGCTGGCCAGCAACGGCCAGTTGGTCGAGCGGGCGGTGGAGATCATTTCGCGCCTCGGTGCCCGCGTGCTGACCCCGGCAGAAGGCCGGGAAAAGATGAACCTCAAACGCCGCTGATCACTTCAGGAGACTGATATGCCCTTCATCACCGAGATCAAGACCTTCGCCGCGCTGGGTAGCGGCGTAATCGGCAGCGGCTGGGTTGCCCGCGCCCTTGCCCACGGCCTGGACGTGGTCGCCTGGGACCCGGCGCCCGGTGCCGAGCAAGCACTGCGCAAGCGCATCGCCAACGCGTGGCCGGCGCTTGAAAAACAGGGCCTGGCCCAAGGTGCATCACAGGGTCGGCTGAAAGTCGTCAGCACCCTCGAAGAATGCGTACGCGACGCCGATTTCATCCAGGAAAGCGCACCCGAGCGGCTGGACCTCAAGCTCGACCTGCACGCAAAAATCAGCGCCGCCGCCAAGCCCGAGGCCATCATCGGTTCCAGCACTTCAGGCCTGCTGCCCAGCGAGTTCTACGAGTCGGCTACCCACCCCGAACGCTGCGTGGTCGGCCACCCGTTCAACCCGGTTTACCTGCTACCGTTGGTCGAAATCGTCGGCGGCAAGCGTACCGCGCCTGAAGCCATCGAGGCGGCAAAGACCATCTACACCGCGCTGGGCATGCGCCCGTTGCATGTACGCAAGGAAGTGCCCGGTTTCATTGCCGACCGCCTGCTCGAAGCGCTGTGGCGCGAGGCGCTGCACCTGGTCAACGATGGCGTGGCGACCACCGGTGAGATCGACGATGCCATCCGCTTTGGCGCAGGCCTGCGGTGGTCGTTCATGGGCACTTTCCTCACCTACACCCTGGCCGGTGGCGATGCCGGCATGCGCCACTTCATGTCGCAGTTCGGCCCGGCCCTCAAGCTGCCCTGGACGTACCTGCCGGCACCAGAGCTGACCGACAAGCTGATCGACGATGTGGTGGACGGCACCTCGGAGCAACTGGGCGAGCGCAGCATCGCCGCGCTGGAGCGCTATCGTGATGACACCCTGCTGGCGGTGCTGGAGGCTGTGAAGACCAGCAAGGCCACACACGGCATGGCCTTTGGCGATTGAGGAGTAAGCAATGCCCGCACTTGTGACCTACCGCACCCCAGTCCAGGAGGACTGGGTCGATTACAACGGGCATCTGCGCGATGCCTTCTACCTGCTGATTTTCAGCTACGCCACCGATGCGCTGATGGAGCGCATCGGCCTGGACGCCGACAGCCGTGGGCTAAGCGGAAATTCCCTGTTTACCCTGGAGGCGCACATCAACTACCTGCATGAGGTGAAGCTGGGGGCCGAGGTGTGGGTGCAGACGCAGATCATCGGGTTCGACCGCAAGCGCCTGCACGTCTACCACAGCCTGCACCGGGCCGGGTTCGACGAGGTGCTGGCTGCAAGTGAGCAGATGCTGTTGCATGTAGACCTGGCGGGGCCGAAGTCAGCACCTTTTAGTGAACAGAGTGCGCAATTGCTGCAAAACCTGGCAGATAGCCAGCGCGACTTGCCTGCTGCGCAATTCATCGGCCGCGTCCTGCAATTACCCCACTGAGCGCTCAAAAAAATAACCCCGGAAAGCCGTGAGCATCCGGGGTCAAGAGCGAGCAACATCCACTGTGCATGAGTGAGGGTGACCAAACCCTCGTGGACCGTGAATGACTGCAGTCTGCTGGCTTCCCGGAAGCGGCAATTAGCCGGGAACGACCTGTTCTTAGCCAAACCAGCCATTGCGACATTCAGCCCTTGCGGGCCTGTCGCTGCAGACACAGAATCGGTCGTAAATCACAGCAGCACTCTCTTCGCGATAAAAGGGACAACAGCCATGATGCATGCGGATTTGATTGATCAGGACGACCTGGCAGGCCACCTGCGCGCGCGCGGTTTCGACATCCCCGCCGGGGCCACTGCCGAGCAGGCCTGCGAGGCGGTGGTATGCGGGCTGACCGAGCCCAATGCGCGGGCACTGAAAGGGATGGTCGAGCAGATGTATACCGGCAGCGCGACGATTTTGCCGGCAGTGCGCCAAGCGATCGACAAGCAGTTGTTGCCGGCGTTGGCGGCGTTCAACAAACGCGCGTAACTCATTCATCCAGGACCGGCCCCTTCGCGGAACAAGCCCGCTCCCACAGGCTCAACGCCGGTTCACACTCAGCGGATGGCCTGTGGGAGCAGGCCACCGCTGGTTCAGCTTCAGCGGTCGACTCGTGGGGGCGGGCTTGCCCCGCATAAGAGTCGACTCGAATCAGAGCCTTACACTGGCAAAGGTCGACTCGTTGCGCGCCTGGCTCAGGGCCGCCATCGGCCCACTGTGCGGCGACAGGGTCATGGCCTGCGGAATCGGCATCATGGCCACCTGCTGCGCAGTGTTGGACCCCACGCGCTCGTCACGTGGCGGAATGCCGAAGTACTCGCGGTAGCACTTGGAGAAGTGCGGTGTGGACACAAAGCCGCACACCGACGCCACTTCGATGATCGACATCGGCGTCTGCTTGAGCAACTGCCGCGCACGAATCAGGCGCAGTTTCAGGTAGTAACGCGATGGCGAGCAGTGCAGGTACTTCTGGAACAGCCGCTCAAGCTGGCGACGCGACACCGACACGTACACCGCCAGTTCGTCGAGGTCGATCGGCTCTTCGAGGTTGGCCTCCATCAGCGCCACGATTTCCTGCAGCTTTGGCTGGTTGGTACCCAGCATGTGCTTGAGCGGCACGCGCTGGTGGTCCTGCTCGTTGCGGATGCGCTCGTACACGAACATCTCGGAAATGGCCGCCGACAGCTCGCGGCCATGGTCGCGGCTGATCAGGTGCAACATCATGTCCAGCGGTGCAGTGCCGCCAGAGCTGGTGAAGCGATTGCGGTCGAGGGTGAACAGCCGGGTGCTCATGTTCACCCGCGGGTAGGCCTCCTGCATGGCCGCCAGACACTCCCAGTGCACACTGCAATCGAAACCGTCGAGCAGCCCGGCACAGGCCAGGGCCCAGCTGCCAGTGCACACCGCGCCCAGGCGGCGCGACTGGCGGGCCTGGGCTTGCAGCCAGGTGACATGCTCACGGGTAACGGTGCGCTGGATACCTACCCCACCGCAGACGATCACGGTATCGATGGGCGGCGCGCTGTGCATGGCGGCATCCGGGGTGATCTGCAGGCCGTCGCTGGCCCAGACCTGGCCGCCGTCGACCGTCAGGGTGTGCCAGCGATACAGCTCGCGGCCGGACAGCTGGTTGGCCATACGCAGCGGCTCGACAGCCGATGCCAGGGAAATCAGGGTGAAATTGTCCAGTAGAAGAAACCCGATGGACTGGGGTGCTGTGCGGTTCTGGGTTGGGGTCCCGGAGGTGTACGACGTCATCGCGATTTCTCCTCACACAAATGCAGGGTGTGCCTCAGGCGGACACTGATTTCTTGTTATGACCCCTCGGTCATTTTCCGGGGGCATGTTTGCCAATATCAACGCAAAGGCCGTGCCTGAAATTGAACGGCTATCCAAAAAAACCTGAAAACGACACCTTCATCAGGCAAATCAGGGGCTTCGGCCGAGTTGGCAGACAGTCGCAAAACAGGCGTGCTAGGCGCCGTGCGTGTAACGGCTGAGCAATTCGGTGACACGTGCACTGCAAGTTGCCCAGAAACGACACTCTTGAGTGTCACCGACAATGCCCACACTGATAGCGACACCCGACGATCGGTAGGCGCCGGGCGCACCATAAGGAGGCATTGGTGGTTATGTTGCACCTGCATCAACCTTCAAAGGCCGCTTCGCGGGTGAACCCGCTCCCACAGGTACTGCACAATTCCTGTGGAAGCGGGTTCACCCGCGAAGGGGCCAGCAAACCTGGTAGTGATCAGCACTCGATAACGCTGACCGCCAGGCCACCGCGCGAGGTCTCTTTGTACTTGTCGTGCATGTCGGCCCCGGTGTCACGCATGGTGCGGATCACCTGATCGAGGGAGATGAAGTGTTCGCCGTCACCGCGCAGCGCCATTTGCACCGCGTTGATGGCTTTTACCGCAGCAATCGCATTGCGCTCGATGCACGGCACCTGCACCAAACCGCCGACCGGGTCGCAAGTCAGGCCGAGGTTGTGTTCCAAGGCGATTTCGGCCGCGTTCTCCAACTGTGGCGGGGTAGCGCCCAGCACTTCGGCAAGCCCTGCCGCCGCCATGGCGCAGGCTGAGCCGACTTCACCCTGGCAGCCCACTTCGGCACCGGAAATCGACGCGTTCTTCTTGCACAGGATGCCAACGGCAGCCGCAGCCAGGAAGTAATCGACAACGCTGCACTCGTTCACCTCATCGCTAAAGCGCATGTAGTAGTGCAGCACTGCCGGGATGATGCCAGCCGCGCCATTGGTAGGCGCGGTAACCATGCGGCCACCGGCGGCGTTCTCTTCGTTGACTGCCAGGGCGAACAGGTTGACCCACTCCATGGCACTCATCGTCGAGCCGATCACGTTGGGCTTGCCGATCTCCTGCAGGCTGCGGTGCAGCTTGGCGGCACGGCGGCGCACGTTCAGCCCGCCGGGCAGCGTACCCTCGGCTTTAAGCCCATTGTTGACGCATTCCTGCATGGCTTCCCAGAGCTTGTGCAGGCCGGCGCGGATCTCTTCCTCGCTGCGCCAGACCTTCTCGTTGGCCATCATCAATTGCGACACGCTGAGGTCGTTTTGCTTGCACAGGCGCAGCAGTTCGGCAGCGCTGTTGAAATCGTACGGCAACACCGTCTGGTCGGCATCCAGCACACCGCTGGCGGCCTGGGCGGCATCGACCACAAAGCCGCCCCCCACCGAGTAGTAAGTGTCGCGGTGCAACTCGCCCTGCTCGCCTTCGGCAACCAGGGTCATGGCGTTGGGGTGGTACGGCAGGTTTTCGTCCAGCAGCAGCATGTCGCGGGCCCAGATGAACTCGATGGGCAGGCGGCTATCCAGCTGCAGGGTGTTGGTTTCGCGCAGGTCGGCGATGCGCGGGACGATGCAGGTGGGATCAATGGCGTCAGGCCACTCGCCCATCAGGCCCATGATGGTGGCGTTGTCGGTGCCGTGACCGATGCCGGTGGCCGACAGCGAGCCATACAGGCGCACTTCGATCCGTTTTACACGGTCCAGCTCGCCGCGTTCGCGCAGGCCCTGAACGAACAGGGCGCCAGCACGCATGGGGCCGACGGTGTGGGAGCTGGAGGGCCCGACACCGATCTTGAACAGGTCGAACACGCTGATGGCCATTGTCGAATCACCTCTTGCTGGGCTTGTCTCTGCGCGCCATGCGCAGGGCGGGGCAGCTGCTAGGCTCAAACAGCGGGCCGCCTTGAATGCCAGCATCATCGGGCTTTTACCGCACCCCTCGCCGTCTGCAACCGACGTACTTTTGTCCAGCCGCGCCGCGCTGTTTTTGCTCAAGGAGCGGCCCTCACCACGCCGCTTTCCGGCGGCCAGGTGACGCAAAAATGCGGCCGAGGGGGTGGATAAACCTATAAGCGACATCGCCCTTACTGGATACGACCCGTTCCGTACTGGATACGACCCTACCAGTAGGCGATTGCCCGGCGCTGGAGGATTATCGAAAGCGACTCGTAAAGCACGGCCACGCATCCTGCCCTCTGCAGGCCTGGTCGACCGGACCCTCAGAAAGCCCGGCGACCCACGCGAACCCGAAGACAATATCTCAGGAGTCCATCCATGAAAGGTTCACCCTCGCTGTTGCTGGTTGCGTTGCTGTCCACGCCCTTGCTGGCCCAGGCCGCCGAACCCGAGCAGTGTCAGACGGTACGTTTCTCCGACGTCGGCTGGACCGACATCACAGTCACCACCGCGACCACCAGCGTTGTGCTCGAAGCCCTGGGTTACAAAACCCACACCACCATGATCTCGGTACCGGTGACCTATAAGTCGCTGGCCACCGGCAAGGACCTGGACGTGTTTCTCGGCAACTGGATGCCGACCATGGAGAACGACATCAAGCAGTACCGCGACGCCGGCACCGTGGAAACGGTGCGCGCCAACCTGGAAAACGCCAAGTACACCTTGGCCGTGCCCCAGGCGCTGTACGACAAGGGCCTGAAAGATTTCGCCGACATTCCCAAGTTCAAGAAGGAACTGGACAGCAAGATCTACGGCATCGAGCCCGGCAACGATGGCAACCGCACCATCCAGAGCATGATCGACAAGAACGCCTTCGGCCTGAAAGACGCCGGTTTCAAGATTGTGCAATCGAGCGAGGCCGGCATGCTGTCGCAGGTCGACCGCGCGCAGAAACGCGGCGAGGCGCTGGTATTCCTGGGCTGGGAACCGCACCCGATGAACACCCGTTTCAAGATGCAGTACCTCACCGGCGGGGACGACTTCTTCGGCCCCGATTTCGGCAAGGCAACCGTATTGACCAATACCCGCAAAGGCTACACGCAGGAATGCAGCAACGTTGGCCAACTGCTCAAGAACCTGTCGTTCGAGCTCAAGGATGAAAGCACCATGATGGGCTATGTCCTGGACGACAAGATGAAACCCGAAGCAGCCGCCAAGAAGTGGCTTAAAGACAACCCCGGCAAGCTGGACACCTGGCTTGCCGGCGTTACCACTGTTGATGGCAAACCCGGCCTTGAGGCGGCCAAGGCCAAGCTCGCGCAATAACGAACCACGCAGTAGCGCTACCTCGGGGCAGGACCGTGCCTGCCCCGGGTTGATTTCAATCTATGCAGGTGGAAGCTCGCTATCATGCTTATCGATCAGAAAATACCCCTGGGCCAGTACATCGCGTCGTTCGTCGAGTGGCTGACTCAGAACGGCGCGAATTACTTCGACGCCATCGCGCAAGGCCTGGAATTCATGATCCATGGGGTCACCAGTGCCCTGACCTGGTTCAACCCGTTCGTCCTCATCGCCCTGTTCGCCGGCCTGGCGCACCTGATCCAGCGCAAGTGGGGGCTGACCGCGTTCGTTGCCCTTTCATTCCTGCTGATCTTCAACCTGGGTTACTGGCAGGAAACCATGGAAACCCTGGCGCAGGTGACCTTCGCCACGGTGGTATGTGTGGTGATCGGCGTGCCGCTGGGCATCCTTGCCGCCCACAAACCGATGTTCTATACCGCCATGCGCCCGGTGCTCGACCTGATGCAGACGGTGCCCACCTTCGTCTACCTGATCCCTACCCTGACCCTGTTCGGCCTGGGTGTGGTACCGGGGCTGATCTCTACCGTGGTGTTCGCCATCGCAGCGCCAATCCGCCTCACCTACCTGGGCATCTGTGACGTCCCGCAGGAGCTGATGGACGCCGGCAAGGCGTTTGGCTGCTCGCGGCGCCAACTGCTCACCCGTATCGAACTGCCGCATGCGATGCCAAGCATCGCCGCCGGCGTCACCCAGTGCATCATGCTGTCGTTGTCGATGGTGGTGATCGCCGCCCTGGTGGGCGCCGACGGCCTGGGCAAACCTGTGGTCAACGCACTGAACACCGCTGATATTTCCCTGGGCTTCGAAGCGGGCCTGGCGATCGTGCTGCTGGCAATCATGCTCGACCGTATCTGCAAGCAACCGGAACTGCCGGTAAGGGGTGAGGCATGAGCATCATTCGTTTCGAAGACGTCGACGTCATTTTCTCCAACAAGCCGCGTGAAGCACTGTCGCTGCTGGACCAGGGCAAGACCCGCGAACAGATCCTCAAGCAGACCGGCCTGGTGGTCGGCGTCGAAAAGGCCAACCTTGATATCAACAAGGGCGAGATCTGCGTGCTGATGGGCTTGTCCGGCTCGGGCAAATCGAGCCTGCTGCGCTGCATCAACGGCCTCAACACCGTCAGCCGCGGCAAGCTGTTTGTCGAGCACGAAGGCAAGCACATCGACATTGCCCACTGCAGCCCGGCCGAGCTGAAAATGATGCGCACCAAGCGCATTGCCATGGTGTTCCAGAAGTTCGCCCTGATGCCCTGGCTGACGGTGCGCGAGAACATCAGCTTTGGCCTGGAAATGCAGGGCCGCCCTGAAAAGGAACGGCGCAAGCTGGTCGACGAGAAGCTTGAGCTGGTGGGCCTGACCCAGTGGCGCAACAAAAAGCCGGACGAGCTGTCTGGCGGCATGCAGCAACGCGTGGGCCTGGCCCGGGCGCTGGCGATGGATGCCGACATCCTGCTGATGGACGAACCGTTCTCGGCCCTCGACCCGCTGATCCGCCAGGGCCTGCAAGACGAACTGCTGGGCCTGCAGGCCAAGCTCAGCAAGACCATCGTGTTCGTCAGCCACGACCTGGACGAGGCACTGAAGCTGGGTACCCGCATTGCAATCATGAAGGACGGGCGGATCATCCAGTACAGCAAGCCAGAGGAGATCGTGCTCAACCCGGCCGACGAGTACGTGCGTACCTTCGTCGCCCACACCAACCCGCTGAACGTGCTGTGCGGCCGCAGCCTGATGCGTAGCCTGGACAACTGCAAGCGGGTCAATGGCTCGGTATGCCTGGACCCAGGTATCGATTCATGGCTGGACCTGGGCGAAGGTGGCGCGCTCAAGCGTGCACGCCAGGGCCAGAACGGGCTGGACATGCAAAACTGGGCACCAGGGCAGGATGTGGAGCTGCTGCAGCGCAGGCCGACCGTGGTGCACGCCGACATCGGCATGCGCGAGGCGCTGCAGATTCGTTATCAAACCGGCAACAAGCTGGTGTTGCAGGATAACGACAGGGTGGTGGGGATTCTTGGGGATACCGAGCTGTATCACGCGTTGCTCGGCAAGAACCACGGTTGAGGCAATTGGGGCCGCGTTGCGGCCCTTCGCGGGCACGCCCGCTCCCACAGGTTTGGAGAGATCCCTGTGGGAGCGGGCGTGCCCGCGAAGGGCTGCAAAGCAGCCCCAATCAATGGATCAGCGAACGACGATCCCGCGCGAAGCCATGTAGGCCTTGGCCTCCGGCACCGTGTACTCGCCAAAGTGGAAGATACTGGCCGCCAGCACCGCGCTGGCATGCCCTTCCAGAATGCCGTCAGCCAGGTGCTGCAGGTTACCCACACCACCCGAAGCAATGACCGGAATGCCCAGCGCATCACTGATGGCGCGGGTAACACCCAGGTCGAAGCCGTTCTTCATCCCGTCCTGGTCCATGCTGGTCAGCAGGATCTCGCCTGCACCCAGGCCTTCCATCTTCTTCGCCCATTCGACCGCATCCAGCCCGGTCGGCTTGCGCCCACCGTGGGTGAAGATTTCCCAGCGCGGCGTTTCACCTGGCCCGGACACCTTCTTGGCATCGATGGCGACAACGATGCACTGCGAACCGAAACGGTCCGCTGCCTCGCCCACAAACTCCGGGTTGAACACCGCAGCCGTGTTGATCGAAACCTTGTCGGCACCAGCATTGAGCAGGTTGCGGATGTCCTGCACGGTACGCACGCCACCGCCCACGGTCAGCGGGATGAACACCTGGCTGGCCATGCGCTCGACGGTATGCAAAGTGGTATCGCGGCCATCGACGCTGGCGGTGATGTCGAGGAAGGTGATTTCGTCGGCACCCTGCTCGTTGTAGCGACGGGCAATTTCCACCGGGTCGCCGGCATCACGGATGTTCTCGAACTTGACGCCCTTGACCACCCGGCCGTTGTCCACGTCCAGGCAAGGGATGATGCGCTTGGCCAGTGCCATGGTTCAGTCCTCAGCCTTGGTAGTTGTCGCAGAAGGCCTGGGCCTCGGCGACATCGAGGGTGCCTTCGTAGATGGCACGGCCGGTGATGGCGCCGATGATGCCGGGTGCCTTGGCGTCCAGCAGGGCCTTGATGTCGCCCAGGTTGTGGATGCCGCCCGAGGCGATCACCGGAATACGGGTGGCTTCAGCCAGTGCCTTGGTGAAAGGCACGTTGCAGCCCTGCATCATGCCGTCCTTGGCGATGTCGGTGTAGACGATCGCCGAGACGCCATCGGCCTCGAAACGCTTGGCCAGGTCGATGACCTGCACGGTGCTGACTTCGGCCCAGCCGTCGGTGGCGACGAAGCCGTCCTTGGCATCCAGGCCAACGATGACCTTGCCTGGGAAGGCCTTGCACGCTTCGGCCACGAACTCCGGCTGCTTCACCGCCTTGGTGCCGATGATCACGTAGCTGACGCCAGCCTTGACGTAGTGCTCGATGGTTTCCAGCGAGCGGATGCCACCGCCGATCTGGATCGGCAGGGTTGGGTAGCGCTTGGCGATGGCAGTCACCACTTCGCCGTTGACTGGCTGGCCTTCGAAGGCGCCATTGAGGTCGACCAGGTGCAGGCGGCGGCAGCCACCCTCGACCCACTTGGCGGCCATGCTCACCGGGTCGTCGGAAAAGACCGTGGAGTCTTCCATGCGGCCTTGGCGCAGGCGCACGCAGGCACCGTCCTTCAGATCGATAGCGGGGATAATCAGCATCTTGGGAACCTGTCTGTTCTTAGGGTTTCAGGGCTTTTCGAGCGCCCACAGATCGCTTTCGATGCTTTCGAACCGCTCCTTGAGGTGCAGTTGAACATCGGCAATCGCCCTGTTGTAGTAAAGGGGTGCAATTTCTTTGCTGAACAGCTCAAGCACCTCGGCCACCTCGAACGACCCCAGCTCCAGCTCGAAACGGTCTTCGAGAAAGCGCTTGAGCGTGTCGAGCGCATCGCGCTCCTGCTCGGGGGCCAACGTCATGACCGGGGCCTTGGCTTTCGACCTGCTCATTTACCAGCGCCCGTCCCAGGCGACGAAGTTCTGCAGCAACTGCAGGCCATGGGTATGGCTCTTCTCCGGGTGGAACTGCACGGCAAAGCGCGAGCCATCAGCCAGCGCAGCGGCGAAGTCGACACCGTAGTGGCCGCGGCCGACAACCTGACCCGGCTTGCCGGCATTGATGTAGTAGCTGTGTACGAAGTAGAAACGTGCGCGATCAGGGATGTCGTGCCACAGCGGGTGGTCGATGGTCTGGCTGACTTCGTTCCAGCCCATGTGCGGCACCTTCAGGTGCTCACCGTCTTCTTGCAGGTCTTTGCCGAAGAAGCGCACCTGGCCGGGGAACAGGCCAATGCAGTCGACGCCGGTGTTTTCCTCGCTGTGTTCGAGCAGCGCCTGCATGCCTACGCAGATGCCGAGGAACGGGCGGTCCTGGCTGACTTCGCGCACCAGGCTATCGAAGCCCAGGCGACGGATTTCGGCCATGCAGTCGCGAATCGCGCCCACACCCGGGAACACCACACGGTCGGCCTCGCGAATGACCGCGGCATCACTGGTGACCAGCACTTTACCGGCACCTACGTGCTCAAGCGCCTTGGCTACCGAGTGCAGGTTGCCCATGCCATAGTCGATTACGGCTACCGTCTGCATTTACAGGCACCCTTTGGTCGACGGCATCTGCCCGGCCATGCGCTCATCGAGGGTGACAGCCATGCGCAGCGCGCGGCCGAATGCCTTGAACACCGTTTCGATCTGGTGGTGGGTGTTGTGGCCACGCAGGTTGTCGATGTGCAGGGTTACCAGCGCGTGGTTGACGAAGCCTTGGAAGAACTCCTGGAACAGGTCGACATCAAAGCCGCCAACGCTGGCACGGGTATACGGCACATGCATCTGCAGGCCTGGGCGGCCGGAGAAGTCGATGACCACGCGCGACAGCGCTTCGTCCAGCGGCACGTAGGCGTGCCCGTAACGGAAGATACCCTTCTTGTCACCGATGGCCTGGGCAAATGCCATGCCCAGGGTAATACCGACGTCCTCGACGGTATGGTGATCGTCGATATGCAGGTCACCCTTGCACTCGATATCCAGATCGATCAGCCCATGGCGGGCGATCTGGTCCAGCATGTGTTCAAGGAAAGGCACACCGATATCGAATCGGGCCTTGCCGCTGCCATCGAGGTTGATCGAGCACTTGACCTGGGTTTCCAGGGTATTGCGCTCGACGGAAGCCTTACGTTCGACCATCACCAGCTCCGCAAAATCATTGGGCGAAAAGGGCTCCATTATAGGCCCAGAACGCGCCAGCTTGAAACGCGGATGACATATGGCAAAGCAAGCAATTACGGGGGCGGGATGCCGCTACAGGTCTATACAACCGGGTAATCGCGGCATGTGCTCTCTGTGGGAGCGGCCTTGTGCCGCGAATGGGGCGCAAAGCGCCCCTTGGGCCTGCCCAGCATTACATCAATGGAACAGCACCGCGGTCTTCTGCAAGGTAACCCACACCCCCCAGGCCAGCGGCACGACCACCACCGCCCAGGCCAGCAGCACCAGCGCCAGGCTCCCCGGCGCCGCCTTCCACTCCAGCGACCGCGCCCCATCGGCGCCCTTGTCATGGCTCAGCGCGCGTTCGGCCGCCAGTTCGGCGTCGCTCATAAAGTGCTTGTCGGCCACCGGGCGCACCAGCATGTTGCAGATAAAGCCCAGCACCAGCAGGCCAGCGAGTATGTACAAGGTCATGTCGTAAGCCGCTGCCCGCTCCACCCCCGCGGCCAACTGAGACTCGCGCAGGTAAGTGATCAACACCGGCCCCAGCACGCCCGCCGCAGCCCAGGCAGTCAGCAGGCGGCCATGAATGGCGCCGACCATCTGTGTGCCGAACAGGTCCGCCAGGTACGCGGGCACGGTCGCGAAACCGCCGCCATACATCGACAGGATGATGCAGAACGCGGCCACGAACAGCGCCACGTTACCCAGGTGCCCCATGTTCGGCACCAGGCTGTAAAGGCCAACACCCAAGGCAAAGAAGGCGAAGTAGGTGTTCTTGCGGCCGATGTAGTCGGAGAACGACGCCCAGAAGAACCGCCCGCCAATGTTGAACAGGCTCAGCAGGCCGGTGAAGCCGGCGGCGATCGCGGCAATTTGGGCCAGCTGGGCCGCATTCAGCTGGCTGAAGGTCAGTTCGTTGCCCAATAATTTGCCGGCGAATACTTCCTGCAGCAGGGGCGACGCCATGCCCAGAATGCCGATGCCCGCCGACACGTTCAGGCACAGCACCAGCCAGATCAGTGCGAACTGCGGGGTTTTCCAGGCGACGCTGACGTGTACATGGCGGTCGGTCACCATGGTGTTACCGGCTTTTTTCGCCGTGGCGGTCCAGCCTTCGGGCTTCCAGCCGGTCGGCGGCACGCGGTAAGCCAGCGCGCCGGCAGTCATGAACACGAAGTAGATTGCCGCCATGGCGACGAAGCTCTGCCATACGCCCACTTCGTGCTCGTTGCCAAAATGCCCCATCAGCGCGGTGGCCAGCGGTGCACCCACCATGGCCCCGCCACCGAAGCCCATGATCGCCATGCCGGTGGCCATGCCGCGCTTGTCCGGGAACCACTTGATCAGCGTGGACCCAGGGGAGATATAGCCCAGCCCCAGGCCGATACCGCCGATTACGCCGGAGCCCAGCCACATCAGCCACAGTTGGTGGGTTTTTACACCAATGGCCGAGATCAGCATGCCGCCGCACCAGCACAGTGCCGACACCAGGCCGGCCTTGCGCGGCCCGGCGTGCTCCAGCCAACCGCCCAATACTGCCGCCGAGCAACCGAGGAAGACAAAGAACAGGGTGTAGATCCAGCTCAGCATCGAGATCGGCCAGTCGCATTCGGCGCTGAACATCCGGGCCATGAAGCTCATGTCTGCCGCACAGGCAACGGGGGCGGTAATACCAAGGGCTTGCGACAAAGGCAGCCAGAACACCGAAAAGCCGTAGGCCATACCAATGCACAGGTGGATGGCCAGGGCAGCTGGCGGAACCAGCCAGCGGTTGAAGCCCGGGCGGGCGATGATGCGCTCCTTCGACAGGAAGCCTGGCACACTGGCCGAGGCCCCCGCCGCGACGGTACTGGTCATGGATCTGATCCTTCTTATGGTGGGTGCTCGCAAAGCGGCGCAAGATTAGCAGAGCCAAGTGGCGTGAAAGCAATCTGATATCGTGATTTTTTGCTCGGCTGAAACGGTCATGTCCGCTGCACCGGCCCTATCGCCGGCAAGCCAGCTCCCACAGGGATCTCACCGTCTTCCAGGCCGGTGCCGTACCTGTGGGAGCTGGCTTGCCGGCGATAGGGCCGGTACAGGCGATACATACGGAACTGACAAAATCCTGCCTGTCGAAAGCCGTACCATCTGCTGCAACCGTAGGAAATGGCCTGTATCTCTAGTCGTATAAGCAGGCACAACCACTGCGGCGTTATACTCTGCCGCCTGAATTCACTAACGGACTACAAGGACTCGCCCATGAAAGCGTTCGGCAAAATCCTGGGGCTGGGGCTTCTCGGGTTGCTGCTGATCATCGTGGCGCTGGGCTTCGCCCTGACCCACCTCTTTGATCCCAACGACTACAAAGACGAGATTCGCCAGCTGGCACGGGACAAGGCTCACGTCGAGCTGACCCTCAACGGCGACATCGGCTGGAGCCTGTTCCCGTGGCTGGGCCTGGAGTTGCACGACGCAAGCATCGCCACGCTGGCCAAACCCAAGGAGCCGTTCGCCGACCTGCAGATGCTCGGCCTTTCCGTGCGCGTGCTGCCGTTACTGCGCCGCGAAGTGCAGATGAGCGACGTGCGCGTCGAAGGCCTGAACCTGACCCTGGCGCGCGACGAGCAGGGCCATGGCAACTGGGAAGACATCGGCAAACCGCTGCCTGCGCAGAACGGTGCAAACGCCGAGGCACCTGCCCAGGCATCTGCCGAGCAGAAGCCTGCGACAGCCGACAGCAACGACCGCGCCGTCAAGCTGGACATCGACAGCCTGACCGTGAACAACGCCCGCGTGCAGTACACCGATGCCAAGACCGGCCAGAGCTACAGCGCCGAGAGCATCCAGTTGAGCACTGGCCCGGTTCATGAAGGTGCGAACATTCCACTCAAGGCCAGTGCCTTCCTCAGCGCCAGTCAGCCGAACATCAAGGCCCGCACCGAGCTGGCCGGCGAACTGCGCTTCGACCGCAAGCTCAAGCGCTACAACTTCGAAGACATGCGCCTGTCGGGCGAAACCTCGGGTGAGCCAACCGGCGGCAAGACCGTGACCTTCGCCGCCCAGGGCCAGCTGCTGGTCGACCTGGCCGCCAATGTCGCCTCGTGGAGCGGCCTGAAAGTCTCGGCCAACCAGCTGCGCGCCCTGGGCGAGCTGAACGTGCGTGACCTGGACAAGGCCCCACAGCTAAGCGGTGGCCTGTCCATCGCCCAGTTCAACCTGCGCACGTTCCTCGACAGCATTGGCCGCCCACTGCCGGCCACCAACGACCCGGCAGCCTTCGCCAAGCTGGAGCTGGTCACCCGCCTGCAAGGCACAGCAAACAGCCTGGCCCTGGAAGACCTGGCCGTGAAGCTGGACGACAGCACCTTCAGTGGGCGTGTGGCCGTGGAAGACTTCGCCAAGCAGGCCCTGCGCCTGCAGCTCAAGGGCGATACCTTCGACGCTGACCGCTACCTGCCAGCCAAGAGCGAAGAAGCCAAGGGCGCCACTGCCGCGCGCCAGGCCGAGGTCAAGCAGCAAGAAGCCAGCGCCGTGGCCGGTGCCGGCACCACACCGCTGCCCAACGCCCCGACTCAAGTAGCGTGGAGCGACGACAAGCTGCTGCCGGTCGACCGCCTGCGCGCCCTCGACCTGCAAGCCGACCTGGCCTTTGGCTCGCTGACCCTGGACAAGCTGCCGATCAAAGACGCCCAGCTCAAGGCCATCGGCCAGGGCGGCCTGCTGACCCTGCAAACCCTGCGTGGCGAGCTGTACAACGGCACCTTCGAAGCCAAAGGCACAGTCGATGTGCGCCCTGCCGTACCGCAACTGGGTGTGAACACCAACATCCAGCGCGTGCCGGTAGAGCACTTCATCAAGGCCGAAGGCAAGGACCAGGTTCCACCGGTCAAAGGCCTGCTGACCCTGACCAGCGACCTGACCGCCACCGGCAACAGCCAGAAAGCCCTGGTCGACACCCTCAACGGCAGTGCCAACTTCACCATCAATGATGGTGTGCTGGTCAACGCCAACCTGGAACAGCAGCTGTGCCAGGCCATCGCCACGCTCAACCGCAAGACCCTGAGCGGCGAGCCACGCGGTAAAGACACCCCGTTCCAGGAACTGCGCGGCAGCCTGGTGGTGCGCAATGGCGTTGCCAGCAACCCGGATCTCAAGGCGCGAATTCCGGGCCTGACCGTCAACGGCCATGGCGACCTCGACCTGCGTGTGCTGGGCATGGACTACAACGTCGGTGTGATTGTCGAAGGCGATCAGCGCGCCATGCCGGACCCGGCCTGCCAGGTCAACGAACGCTACGTGGGCGTTGAAGTGCCCCTGCGCTGCCGTGGCCCGCTGGAGCTAGGCGCCAAGGCCTGCCGCCTGGACCAGGGCGGCATGGGCAAGGTTGCCGCCAAGCTGGCCGGCAACCGCCTCAAAGACAAGATTGATGAAAAGCTCGAAGAGAAACTTGGAGACAAAGTGAGCCCGGAATTAAAAGACGCACTCAAGGGGCTGTTCAAGCGATGAGCCCCGAGCAGTTCTCCAGCGCTGTGCTGGACTGGTACGACGAGCACGGCCGTCACGACCTGCCCTGGCAACAGGGCATCACCCCGTACCGGGTGTGGGTGTCGGAAATCATGCTGCAGCAGACCCAGGTCAGCACCGTGCTCAACTACTTCGACCGGTTCATGCAGGCCCTGCCGACCGTGCAGGCCCTGGCCGAAGCGCCGGAGGACGAAGTGCTGCACCTGTGGACGGGGCTGGGCTACTACACCCGCGCACGCAACCTGCAAAAAGCGGCAAAGATCGTGGTCGAGCAACATGGCGGCGAATTCCCGCGCAGTGTCGAGCAGCTCACCGAGCTGCCCGGCATCGGCCGCTCCACCGCCGGCGCCATCGCCAGCATCAGCATGGGCATTCGCGCGCCGATCCTGGACGGTAACGTCAAGCGTGTGCTGGCGCGCTACACCGCCCAGGCCGGCTACCCAGGCGAGCCCAAGGTAGCCAACCAGCTGTGGGCCACGGCCGAGCGTTTTACCCCGCTGCAACGCGCCAATCACTATACCCAGGCCATGATGGACATGGGCGCCACGCTGTGTACCCGCAGCAAGCCCAGTTGCCTGATCTGCCCATTGCAGCGCGGCTGCGAGGCACACCTGCACGGCGAAGAAACCCGCTACCCAGAGCCCAAACCGCGCAAGGCGCTGCCGCAACGGCGCACGCTGATGCCACTGCTGGCCAACCACGAAGGCGCCATCCTGCTTTATCGCCGCCCCTCCAGCGGGCTTTGGGGTGGTTTGTGGAGCCTGCCGGAGCTGGACGACCTCGCACAGCTCGACGACCTGGCCTATCAGCACGGCTTGCGCCTGGCAGGCAGCCAGGCCATGGAAGGCCTGACCCATACCTTCAGCCACTTCCAGCTGGCAATCGAGCCCTGGCTGGTGCACGTCGACTTGGTCGGCGAGCACGTGGCCGAGGCCGACTGGCTCTGGTATAACCTCGCCACCCCGCCGCGCCTGGGCCTTGCCGCCCCGGTGAAAAAACTGCTTGAACGCGCGGCCGACGAACTGATTGCAGGAGACGCCCGATGACCCGCACCGTGATGTGCCGCAAATACAAAGAAGAACTGCCAGGCCTGGAGCGCCCGCCCTACCCCGGCGCCAAGGGCCAGGACATCTTCGAACACATCTCGCAGCAAGCCTGGGCCGACTGGCAGAAGCACCAGACCATGCTGATCAACGAAAAACGCCTGAACATGATGAATGCCGAGGACCGCAAATTCCTCCAGGCAGAGATGGACAAGTTTTTCGCCGGCGAAGAATACGCACAGGCGGAAGGCTACGTTCCACCGGCCGAATGACCCTAAAAATCGTAAGCGACGGAATTAATTTAAAATTTTTTCAAAAAGTCGTTGACGAGCGGTCCGGAAATCTATTTAATTCACCTCGTCGCCCAGATAGCTCAGTCGGTAGAGCAGAGGATTGAAAATCCTCGTGTCGGCGGTTCGACTCCGTCTCTGGGCACCACCTTCAAGCTTCTGGTGGTTGCAAAGTTACCCGAAGCGACAACAAGAAACCCGCCTAGTGCGGGTTTTTTGTTGTCTGTAATATTTGCTCATTGACCAGCATCAAATAGCCATCACTCGCTCACCTTCATAATCGAAGACGGATACCCGTATCGACCAGCAAGGACCTCCATGAGCGAAGAATCCCCCCTCCTGCTCCCCGCCCCCAGCGA
>NZ_JBWKXT010000005.1:93527-147561 GCF_059423245.1 Pseudomonas sp. GW460-LB5 | reverse complement strand
TTTAGAAGCGCTGTCAACCACCATTTCAACCGCTTGCGATCTTTCGATCGTAGCCCTTTCAACGCCACCTTAACTACCTAACTCATTGAATCTCAAGGAGTTTGTCGTTCCGATGTCGCTGGAAGTGGGGCGCATTATAAGGGGATTCGAAAGGGCGTCAACCATTAATTTCAAGAAACCGTAATATCGCTGAAAAGCAAAGCAGGGAGGCCTGGCGGCCTCCCTGCTTTTATATAGCACCCGCCGCTTCTACAGCACGCCGGCCTCCCGCAAGCGCTGCACCTCACCTGCCTCCAGCCCCAGCACTTCCCCCAGTACCGCCTCGGTATGCTCACCCAGCAGCGGCGGCGCCCGTCGGTACTCCACCGGCGTCTCCGACAACCGTATAGGGCTGGCTACCTGCGGCACGCTACCCGCCAATGGATGCGGAATGTTCACCGCCAACCCACGCGCCAGCACCTGTGGGTCCTGAAACATCTGAGCCAGGTCATTGATAGGCCCGCACGGCACCCCAGCAGCCTCCAGCTGGGCAACCCATTCGGCGGTTGTCTTGAATACTGTGGCCTGGCGGATCAGTGGAATCAGCTCGGCCCTGTTGGCCACCCGCTGCTTATTGGTCAGGAAGCGTGGATCGTCCGCCCATTGTGGCTGCCCGGCCACTTCTGCGAATTTGCGGAACTGGCTGTCGTTGCCCACGGTAAGAATGAAGTCGCCATCCGCCGTCGGGAAGTCCTGGTAGGGCACTATATTGGGATGCGCATTGCCCAGGCGCCGAGGCGGGTTGCCCGTGGTCAGGTAATTCATGGCCTGGTTCGCCAGGCAGGCTACCTGTACATCGAGCAACGCCATGTCGACATGCTGGCCCACCCCGGTCTGCGCCCGATGGGCAAGGGCGGCAAGCATGGCCACCGTTGAGTACAGCCCGGTAAGGATGTCGGTAAGCGCCACACCCACTTTGACCGGCCCCGCGCCTTCCTCACCCTCCGGGCGGCCGGTCAGGCTCATCAGCCCACCCAGCCCCTGGATCATGAAGTCATAACCCGCACGCTTGGCATACGGGCCGGTCTGGCCGAAACCGGTAATGGAGCAATAGATAAGCTGCGGGTTGATCGCCTTCAGGCTCTGGTAGTCCAGCCCATAGGCCGCCAAACCACCCACCTTGAAGTTCTCGATGACAATATCGGACTTCGCCGCCAACTCACGCACCAGGCGCTGCCCTTCAGGCCGGGTGAAGTCGATGGTCACCGAACGCTTGTTACGGTTGGCCGACAGGTAGTAAGCCGCCTCGCTGGTGTTTTCACCCTCGGCATCCTTGAGGAAAGGCGGCCCCCACGCGCGGGTATCGTCACCACTGCCCGGGCGCTCCACCTTTATAACGTCAGCGCCCAGGTCAGCGAGAATCTGGCCAGACCATGGGCCGGCCAACACGCGCGAAAGGTCCAGCACCCGCAGATGTGATAGCGCGCCCATGGGCTGGCTCCTTATTAATAGAAGGCCTGGATACCGGTCTGCGCACGCCCCAGGATCAGTGCATGCACGTCGTGAGTACCTTCATAGGTGTTGACCACCTCCAGGTTTACCAGATGACGGGCCACGCCAAACTCATCGGAAATGCCGTTGCCACCCAGCATGTCGCGCGCCATGCGAGCGATATCCAGCGCCTTGCCGCAGGAATTGCGCTTCATGATCGAGGTAATTTCCACAGCAGCGGTACCTTCATCCTTCATGCGCCCCAGGCGCAGGCAGCCTTGCAGCGCCAGGGTGATTTCGGTCTGCATGTCGGCCAGCTTTTTCTGGATCAGCTGGTTGGCAGCCAGGGGGCGGCCGAACTGCTGACGGTCCAAGGTGTACTGACGCGCGGTGTGCCAGCACGCCTCGGCCGCACCCAACGCCCCCCACGAGATGCCGTAACGGGCAGAGTTGAGACAGGTGAACGGGCCTTTGAGGCCGCGCACATCCGGGAAGATGTTCTCTTCTGGCACGAACACATTGTCCATGACAACTTCACCGGTGATCGAGGCACGCAGGCCGACCTTGCCATGAATGGCCGGGGCACTGAGGCCCTGCCAGCCCTTCTCCAGGACAAAGCCGCGGATATCCCCTGCATCGTCCTTGGCCCACACCACGAACACATCAGCGATCGGGCTGTTGGTGATCCACATCTTGCTGCCGGTCAGACGGTAGCCGCCGTCGACCTTCCTGGCACGTGTGATCATCGAGCCAGGGTCGGAGCCGTGGTTGGGCTCGGTCAGACCAAAACAACCGATCCACTCGCCACTGGCCAGCTTGGGCAAGTACTTCTGCTTTTGGGCCTCGGTACCAAATTCATTGATGGGCACCATCACCAGCGACGACTGCACGCTCATCATCGAACGGTAGCCCGAGTCGATACGCTCGACCTCTCGGGCAATCAGCCCATAGCACACGTAGTTCAGGCCACTGCCACCGTACTGTTCGGGAATGGTGGCACCCAGCAGGCCGACTTCACCCATCTCCCGGAAGATCGCCGGGTCGGTCTGCTCGTGGCGGAAAGCCTCGAGCACACGCGGGGCAAGCTTGTCCTGGGCGAACTGATAAGCGCTGTCACGCACCATGCGCTCTTCTTCAGTGAGCTGTTGATCCAGCAGCAGTGGGTCGATCCAGTGGAAGCTTGCTTTACCGGCCATGAGCGAAATCCTCGTAATAGGGGGCAGTTTCTTGTGCGTTTGAGCCTAGGCCTGATCGGCCGCCGGGACAAACGAGGATTGCGCACCAATTAGTGATAATTTGTCACTTCGTAAATCGGCAAGACACCACAAAGACAGCCTTACGAGTGAGGTTGACGTACATGCGCCGCAAGATCCCCAGTACCACCGCTCTGGTTTGCTTCGAGGCGGCGGCACGCAACGAGAGCTTTACCAAGGCCGCCCAGGAACTCGCCCTGACCCAGGGTGCCGTTTGCCGGCAGATCGGCGGCCTCGAGGCTTTTCTGAATGTGGAACTGTTCCGCCGTTCCCGCCGCGGCGTGAAGCTGACCGAGGCCGGCCTGTCCTACAGTCGTCAGGTTGCCGCTCAACTGGATGCGGTAGAGCGCGACACCCTGTCGGTGATGGGTCAGCAGGGCGCCAGCGTGATCGAGCTGGCCGTAGTGCCTACCTTTGGTACCCAATGGCTGCTTCCGCGCCTCAAGGACTTCCAGCAACGCCACCCAGAGGTGACGGTCAACCTCACCAACCGCACCCGGCCATTCCTGTTCGCCGACACCCCCTTCGATGCCGCAATCTATTTCGGTGATGCCGACTGGTCCGGCACCCAGTCGCACCGGCTGATGGGGGAGAACCCGGTCCCCGTCTGCAGCCCGGCATTGCTGGCCGGGCAGGGCATACTCGAAGCACAGCGCATCGCCCAACTGCCACTGCTGCAGCAAAGCACGCGCCCCTATGCCTGGCGGCAGTGGTTCGGCAGCCTAGGGATGAATGTGCCACGCGACATGACAGGCCCGCGTTATGAACTATTCTCGATGCTCGCCCAGGCGGCCATACATGAAATGGGGGTCGCACTGATCCCACCGTTCCTGATCCAGCGCGAGTTGGGGGAGGGTAGGCTGGTGGTCGCTAACAGGCATGCCCTGATCAGCGACAAGGCCTACTATCTGATGATTCCGGATCGCAAGGTAGAGTCAGCTTCGCTGCGCGCCTTCCGAGACTGGCTGGTGAGCCAGGCCTGGGCCTACACCGCAACAGCTTGATGAAGTGCGACAAATTGACCCTGTAGTCAATTATTTTAAACACCTACAGATATATGTATTTGTCGCATATCCATAAACTGTTATGCCCGCCTGGAAATACCCTTTAACCCTGCTAACCACGCGGCTTTGCGGGTGATTTTGCGACATTCACCGTGCCGTAAGCGTATCAACCCAAATATTTTTGATTTTTTCTCCTAATCTGCCAATAGCCCATGCTTGACGGGCTGGAGCCTTACCGCTGCGACAAGCGGTCACAGGGTGACTTGTAGTTTTGACTTCGTTTCGCTCCATAACCGGTTGAAGGCCCCCGGGTTCGTCTGCAAAATGCTTCGCCCGCCCGGGAATCGGCGGGTCGGCGCTCCACAGCCGCCCCAGCGCACCATCCGAAGTGTGCTGGCTCATACAAAGACAAAAGGTCACCGCAGGAGAAATAGTCGTGCACATTGGTGTTCCTCTCGAGACGCAGACCGGTGAGACAAGGGTCGCTACGACCCCGGAAACCATCAAGAAACTGATTGGCCAAGGCCATCAGGTCACCGTCCAACGGGGGGCAGGGCTCAACGCCAGCATTCCGGACAGTGCCTATGAGGCCGCAGGCGCTTCCCTAGGGAGCGCAGCCGATGCATACGGCGCCCAATTGGTACTCAAAGTGGTCGCACCCAACGACCAGGAGCTGGCCCTGATCAACAGTGGCAGCCTCCTGGCGGGCATGCTCAACCCCTTCAACAGCGAACTGATCGCCAAGATGGCCGAACGCGGAATCACCGCTTTCGCCCTGGAAGCCGCTCCCCGCACCTCGCGGGCGCAGAGCCTCGACGTGCTGTCGTCACAGGCCAACATCGCGGGTTACAAAGCTGTGTTGCTGGCGGCCCATCACTACCCACGCTTCATGCCCATGCTGATGACCGCTGCAGGTACCGTGAAGGCCGCGCGCGTGCTGATCCTGGGGGCGGGCGTTGCCGGCCTGCAGGCCATCGCCACCGCCAAGCGCCTGGGTGCGGTGATCGAAGCGTCCGACGTACGCCCGGCAGTGAAGGAGCAAATCGAGTCGCTGGGTGCCAAGTTCATCGACGTGCCTTACGAGACCGATGAGGAGCGCGAGTGCGCCGAAGGCGTCGGCGGTTACGCCAGACCGATGCCAGCCAGCTGGATGCAACGCCAGGCCCAAGCCGTGCACGAGCGAGCCAGGCAGGCGGACATCGTCATTACCACCGCACTGATCCCCGGCCGCAAGGCTCCGACCCTGCTCAGTGCCGAGACCGTGGCGCAGATGAAGCCCGGCTCGGTGGTCATCGACCTCGCCGCAGCCCAGGGTGGCAACTGCCCACTCACCGTTGCTGATCAGGTAGTACGGGAGAATGGCGTGACCATCGTCGGCCCGACCAACCTGCCGGCCCAGCTGGGTGCCGATGCCTCGGCGCTGTATGCGCGCAACCTGCTGGACTTCATGAAACTGCTGTTCGACAAGGACGGCGCACTGGTCATCAACCTCGAAGACGACATCGTCGCGGCCTGCCTCATGTGCCGTGATGGTCAAGTCGTCCGCAAGAACGGCTAAGGAGCACGACAATGGAAGACATGCTGATTTCCCATGGCATCTACAACCTGATCATCTTCGTGCTGGCCATCTATGTGGGCTACCACGTGGTGTGGAACGTCACCCCGGCGTTGCACACGCCGCTGATGGCCGTGACCAATGCCATCTCTGCCATCGTAATCGTCGGCGCCATGCTTGCTGCCGCGCTGACTGTGACCCCAGCCGGCAAGCTCATGGGCACTCTCGCCGTAGCCCTGGCTGCGGTCAATGTGTTCGGTGGCTTCCTGGTCACCCGCCGCATGCTTGAGATGTTCAAGAAGAAAGCCAAGAACGAGGGGCAGAAGTAAGCATGAGCATGAATCTGGTAACACTTCTGTACCTGGTCGCTTCGGTGTGCTTCATCCAGGCGCTCAAGGGCCTGTCGCACCCAACCACCTCACGGCGCGGCAACCTGTTCGGCATGATCGGCATGGGCATCGCCATGCTCACCACGGTTGGCCTCATCTATAAGCTGGGCGCCGAGCTGGCCACCGCCGGTATTGGCTATGTCATCGTCGGCCTGCTGGTCGGTGGTACCGCGGGTTCGATCATGGCCAAGCGCGTCGAGATGACCAAGATGCCGGAACTGGTCGCCTTCATGCACAGCATGATCGGCCTGGCTGCGGTGTTCATCGCCATCGCCGCCGTGCTGGAGCCGCAGTCGATGGGCATCGTTGCCGCAATCACCGACCCGATCCCCACCGGTAACCGCCTGGAGCTATTCCTCGGCGCAGCCATCGGTGCAATCACCTTCTCCGGTTCGGTGATCGCCTTCGGCAAATTGTCGGGCAAGTACAAGTTCCGCCTGTTCCAGGGCGCACCGGTACAGTTCCCCGGCCAGCACAAGCTGAACCTGATCCTGGGCCTGACCACCATCGCCCTGGGCCTGCTGTTCACCTTCACTGGTCATTACAGCGCCTTCACCCTGATGCTGGCCCTGGCCTTCGTCATGGGCGTGCTGATCATCATCCCGATCGGCGGCGCCGACATGCCCGTGGTGGTGTCGATGCTCAACAGCTATTCGGGCTGGGCGGCGGCCGGTATCGGCTTCTCCCTGAACAATTCGATGCTGATCATCGCAGGCTCCCTGGTGGGTTCGTCCGGTGCCATCCTCTCGTACATCATGTGCAAGGCGATGAACCGGTCGTTCTTCAACGTCATCCTTGGGGGCTTTGGCGGCGATACCGATGCCGGCGCGGCACAAGGCTCGAAAGAGCAGCGCCCCGTGAAGTCCGGTTCGGCCGACGATGCCACCTTCTTGCTCAGCAACGCCGACAGCGTGATCATCGTCCCGGGATACGGCTTGGCGGTGGCCCGTGCCCAGCACGCGCTGAAGGAGCTGACCGAGAAGCTGACCCACAACGGCGTGACCGTGAAGTACGCCATCCACCCCGTGGCGGGCCGCATGCCCGGGCACATGAACGTGCTGCTGGCCGAAGCCGAAGTACCGTACGATCAGGTGTTCGAGATGGACGACATCAACGCCGAATTCGGCCAGGCCGACGTGGTGCTGGTGCTGGGCGCCAACGATGTGGTCAACCCGGCGGCGAAGAACGACCCCAAATCGCCAATTGCCGGTATGCCAATCCTCGAAGCGTTCAAAGCCAAGACCATCATCGTCAACAAGCGCTCCATGGCCAGCGGCTATGCCGGCCTGGACAACGAACTGTTCTACCTGGACAAGACCATGATGGTGTTTGGTGACGCCAAGAAAGTCATCGAGGACATGGTGAAGGCCGTGGAGTGAAAACCACGGCTGCAAACCAACTGATATAAAGGACGCCCCGGTCAGATTCTGCCGGGGCTTTCCTTTTATTGATCCGGATCAACGGCTCGACTTCAAGGCTTCTCATACGACCATGGTCGTGGGACGGCAATGGGCGAAATCTCTAGACTGCGCTGCAGTAGTTTCAGTAGCCCGAGATAACAATCCATGTACCGTGATCGTATCCGCTTGTCCTCCCTGCACAGCAAGGTAATGAGTGCGGCTGATGCCGCTGGTCTGATCGAGGACGGCATGACCGTCGGCATGAGCGGTTTCACCCGCGCCGGCGAAGCCAAGGCCGTACCGCATGCCCTGGCCGAACGTGCCAAGCAGTCGCCACTGAAAATCAGCCTGATGACCGGCGCCAGCCTGGGCAACGACCTGGACAAGCAGCTGACCGAGGCCGGTGTGCTGGCTCGCCGCATGCCGTTCCAGGTTGACAGCACCCTGCGCAAGGCCATCAACGACGGCCAGGTGATGTTCATCGACCAGCACCTGTCGGAAACTGTCGAACAACTGCGCAACCAGCAGCTAAAGCTTCCGGACATTGCGGTGATCGAGGCCGTGGCCATCACCGAGCAAGGCCACATCGTGCCAACCACGTCGGTAGGCAACTCGGCCAGTTTCGCGATCTTTGCCAAGCAGGTGATTGTCGAGATCAACCTCTCGCACAACCCCAACCTCGAAGGCCTGCACGATATCTACATCCCGACCTACCGCCCGACCCGCACGCCAATCCCACTGGTCAAGGTCGACGACCGCATCGGCAGCACCGCCATCCCGATCGACCCGGCCAAGATTGTCGGCATTGTCATCAGCAACCAGCCGGACTCCCCGTCCACCGTACTGCCGCCGGATGACGAAACCCAAGGCATCGCCGACCACCTGATCAACTTCCTCAAGAATGAAGTTGAAGCTGGCCGCATGACTAACAAGCTCGGCCCACTGCAAGCCGGTATTGGCAGCATCGCCAACGCGGTGATGTGCGGCCTGATCGAGTCGCCGTTCGAAGACCTGACCATGTACTCCGAAGTACTGCAGGACTCCACCTTCGACCTGATCGACGCCGGCAAGCTGAGCTTCGCGTCGGGCAGCTCGATCACCTTGTCCGGCCGCCGCAATGCCGACGTTTTCGGCAACCTGGAGCGATACAAGGACAAGCTGGTGCTGCGCCCGCAAGAAATCTCCAACCACCCGGAAGTGGTACGTCGTCTGGGGATCATTGGGATCAACACCGCACTGGAGTTCGATATCTACGGCAACGTCAACTCCACCCACGTGTGCGGCACCCGGATGATGAACGGCATCGGCGGCTCGGGTGACTTCGCCCGCAACGCCCACCTGGCCGTATTCGTCACCAAGTCGATTGCCAAGGGCGGCGCGATTTCCAGCGTGGTGCCGATGGTCAGCCATGTCGACCACACCGAGCATGACGTAGACATCCTGGTTACCGAGCAAGGCCTGGCCGACCTGCGTGGCCTGGCGCCTCGCGAGCGGGCACGGGCGATCATCGACAACTGTGTGCACCCGGACTACCGCGCTGCGCTGAACGATTACTTCGAGCGTGCGTGCCAGCGTGGCGGCCATACCCCGCACATCCTGCGCGAAGCGCTGAGCTGGCACGAAAATCTGGAAGAAACTGGTCGTATGCTGGCTAGCTGACCCAAATACCGGACGGAACAGCAGCCCTGCTTCTGCTGTTCCGGCCTCTTCGCGGGCAAACCCGCAAAAGGGCCATGACAGTCAAATCCTTCTACTCGTACACCCATTTACTGCGACTAAATAAAAGTGTACTACTGTACTGGTTGCCTTGCCTCGCTATACCTGTAAACGCCGCTATCCAACGTTAAAACGCACCAACAAAGTGCGGACCGGTACAGTTACGCCATTTTCGAGTGCAACAGTAGGGTTACACAGTTAACTGAGCCATCGTCTTACTACAGAACTGTATCTACTGTTATGGACAGCAGAGGAGGATCATTGGCATCAGTTAAATCACTACCTAATCCCGCCATAAGCGGAAGGATGAAGCATCATGGAACGTACCCTCAGTTCCGGTCTGGTTTTTGAAAGCAACGCTCAGCAATCCAACACCTCGATGCCGCTGCGCGCGCTGTCTACCCTGCTGCTGTGGCAGCGCCGTATGGCCAGCCGCCGTCAACTGGCTCGCCTGGACAGCCGTCTGCTGGCCGACGCCGGTATCAGCGAGTCGCAGCGTTACGAAGAGCTGAGCAAGCCTTTCTGGCGCTAAGCACCGGCTTGCCGGCTTAGGCCGGCACCGCGAATTCCCAAACCCGTTGCAGGTGACTGCGACGGGTTTTTTTATGTCCAGGCCGCACGGCAGAGCGCTTCAAGGTCAATAGGTACAGTTTTCATAAACACAAAACAAGCCAGCACAGTTTACTGGCGTGCCGTTCATTAACTTCCACAAACAACGGCGCGTGATACGCTTGGCTTAACAGTCTGTTGAAAGCCGCTGTTAAACGTACCGTGACGAGCTGTGTCAGCGTCCGATAAGCACCACCACCCGACCCTAGTCCAGGAGTCCACCATCATGTCCCGTAAATACCTGATTGGCGCCGCCCTGATGCTGAGCCTGGCCGGCACCGCAAACGCCACCAGCTTCGTTGTCACCACCGACGCCGTTGTCGGCGCAGTGGCCGCATCCACCGATGCCACTTCCGACGTCACCTCTTCGTTCAAAGACGACAAGATCGTGCAGGCCGCCCGTGACGACGCCGCCAGCTTCGTTGGCAGCCAGGGCGACATCCGTGGGGCCAAGCTGGAAAGCGCTTTTTTGCACATCCGTTCGCAGATGCCTGACCTGCAAGCCAGCGACGCGCAATTGGCCCAGGCTATCCTGGCGCTCTGACCCCGAATAAGCCGTGCAACTGCGCTGCTCAGCACCTGCCCAGTTACACGCGCTTCTGTCACCCACGTTCCCAGCCGTTGTAGAGCCCATGCGTTATCTGTTGCCACTGCTGTTCTCTGTTGCAGGTATGGCCAGTGCCCATGCCATGGATACCACCACGCAAGGCATGGTCATCACTGGCTATGTCACCAGCCAGGTCACCAGCGCACCGTTCGATCGCAAGCTGGTTCGCCAGGCGCGCGATGATGCTGCTGCCTTCGTTGCCAGCGACGGCCAGATCCGCGGTGTTCGGCTGGAAGCCGCGCTGGAATCATTACGCCACAATTGTTCACAGCACGCCGTCGGCGACCTGGAACTGGCGCAGGCAATTCTCGTCCAATAGCTACATCTGACTCCCTGTATTTTTTCGGAGATGCTCCATGCGTAAACCGCTGATTGCCGCTAGCCTCGGCATGTTGCTGCTGGCCGACCTGGCCCATGCACAGACCTTGGTGGCCACCAGCAACATCATCGTGCGTGCCTTTGGCCGCTCGATCGACTTCACCTCAGACACCACCACCTCGATTCGCGACTCCAAAGTAGTCCGCGAAGCGCACGATGACGCCGCCAGCTTCGTCGCCAGCAATGGCGACATTCGCGGTGTCCAGCTTGAGGCCGCCTTCAACACTCTGCGCGAGCGTGTGCCTGAAGCACGTGGCGCCAGCGACCAGGTACTGGCTGAAGCCATCCTCGCGCTGTGAACCGCATGCGTACCTGGCTGCTCGGCTGCGCCCTGACGCTGCTCGGTACGCCCGCATTGGCCGACCTGCAGCTCCAGCTGCAGGCATCGGGCCTCGACCCACAACAAACCCAAGCCACCCAGGCACTGCTTGACGAGGCCATGGGCAAACTGCCCCCTCGCTTCAAGCAGCAGCTGGACCGCCGCGTGCGGGTGAGCTGGAGCGACACCCTGCCGGCCGATGCCTACGGCCAGGCATCGCTGGTGTCCACCCTTGAGCTCAACCGTCGCCTGCTGCCCAGCCTCACCGACGGCAGCGCCGCAACCGAGCGTACCAATCGCCCACACGGCACAGTGCGTGAAGAACTGCTGGCCACCGTGTTGCATGAGCTCACCCATATCTACGACCGTGCCCGCCTGTGGCCCGCTGCCGAGAATTCGCTGATTGCCCGCTGCAAGCGCCAGCAAGGCACGCTGGGCAAGATCGGCCTGCCAGAAGCGTGCCGCGGCCAAGCCGAGCGCCGCTTCACCCTTAGCGACGACCCGCGCCTGCTCGACCTGGCTGGCTGGCAGCAGTACGTGGGCCGACGCGGCGAGCGCGAACAGCACAACGGCCAGTTCGTGCGCAGCCCCGACAGTTATGAACTGAGCAGCCCCAAGGAGTACATCGCGGTCAACATGGAGTATTTTCTCCTCGACCCGAGCTACGGTTGTCGCCGCCCGGCGCTGAACCAGTATCTGCGCGAGCACTTCGGTTGGGCCCCCCAACAGGACACTTGCGCCAAGGGCCTGCCGTTCATCAACGCTGGCAGCGACTTCGCTCGCCAGCCGTTGGGTGAAATCGATCCCGAGCGGGTCTATGAAGTGGACTACCTGCTGGCCGAAGCCAACCAGAACCTGGTCAGCCGTTGGGGCCACAGCATGCTGCGCCTGGTGATCTGCAAGCCCGGCCGCCCACGCGGGCCGGACTGCCGCCTTGACCTCGACCAGAGCCTGGTGCTGTCGTACCGCGCCTTCGTCAACGATGTGCAGCTGTCCAGCTGGGACGGCCTGGTCGGTGTCTACCCCTCGCGATTGTTCGTACTGCCGCTGGGGCAGGTGATCGATGAGTACACCAAGACCGAACTGCGTAGCCTGGCCTCGGTACCCTTGAGGCTCAGCCGCGAAGAAGTCGAGAGCCTGGTGCGTCAGGCAGCCGAGATGCACTGGAGCTATGACGGCAACTATTGGTTCCTGTCCAACAACTGTGCGGTGGAGTCGTTGAAACTGCTGCGCAGCGGCACCGCCAACCCACGCCTGAACGACCTCGACAGCATCATGCCCAACGGTTTGCTGGCCGTGCTCAAGGGCAGGGGGCTGGCCGATACCAGCGTGCTGGACAACCCGCGCGAGGCATTACGCCTTGGCTACCGCTTCGATTCCTACCGAGACCGCTACCAGGCGATGTTCGAGGTACTGAGGAAGCAGCTGCCGATCAAGCAGGCCCTGGTGGAAGACTGGCTGGCCCTGGATGCCGAGCAACGCCGCCCCTGGTTCGCCAAAGCCGACCTGCGCACCAGCGCTGCGTTGCTGCTGCTGGAACAGGCCAGCCTGCGCCGGCAGTTGCTGCTGGCCCAGGACGAGGTCAAGCAGCGCTACCTGAATGCAGCGGCGCTGAAAGATGGCAGCATCAACAAAGCTGACGCCACCCTCAAGCAGATGCTCGCGAACAGCGGTTTCCTCAGCCGCCCTGCAGAATTGCTCGATGCCAAAGGCTACGGGCTGCCACAACCCGAGGAGCGTAAGCACCTTGAGCAGGTGAGCAGCGAACGCCAGGCACAGCTGTTGCGCTTGAGTACCAGCCTGGACAAAGAGGTGAGGGCATTGCTGGAGCCATCGCGCGCCAAGGAAATTGCCGCCGTCGAGGCCAATGTGAAACAGATCGGTGAGCATTTGCGGGCGCTGCATAAAGCTGCGGGTGGCCTGCAATTGTAAGGAAGGCTGTACCGGCCCTATCGCCGGCAAGCCAGCTCCCACACATTCTGCACAGGCCTTGAGTACTGCGCAGTACCTGTAGAAGCTGGCTTGCCGGCGATAGGGCCTGCAGCACCAGCACAATTGCTTACTGGCTTTCGCCATCCTCTTCTGGCAAAGCTTCATCCAGATGCAACCAGGGCAGCCGGCTACCCACCCAGATATGCCGGGTGGCCCGCACCCGCTCCGGGTGATCCAGCGTCGCCACCGTCACGTCAACCGTCTCAGGGCTGTGCGTAGTCACCAGCGCCACATGCGCCCCGCAATGCCCGCAGAAGTACCGGTTGCAACTGGCCGGCGCCACATAGCAGTTGGGTTCGCCCGCCAGCCACTTGAACCCCGAACCGGGCAGGGTGAGCCAGGTGACCACCAGCCCGCCGCTTACCCGGCGGCAGATCGTACAATGGCAGTGGGCAACGTCTGTCAGGTCACCCTCCAATCGGTAACGCAAGGCGCCGCAATGACAGCCCCCTTCGGTCACATTCTGCATCACCTACCTCTCGTCGCCTTTGCTTCAGCGAAAGCTGGCTGAAAGCTTGCCCTCATAGGATAGCCCCCACTACCGGCACAAGACCGGTCAGCCAGGGCGCCGGTAAATACCGCGCCCGGCCCAATCAACAACAACAATGGTGATTCTGATGTATTCCTGTGCCCGCCTTCCTGCAGTACCTCTCCGCATGCTCCCCGCGCAGCGCCTGACGCGCTGATCCGCCCGAATCGACTTTCCTTTCGCCGCGCCACGCCTGGAGTATTGCCATGCTGACCTTCCTCGGCTTTGCCATGGTCATCACCTTCATGTACCTGATCATGACCAAGCGCCTGTCGGCCTTGATCGCGTTGATTCTGGTACCCATCCTGTTTGCCCTGTTCGGGGGCTTTTCTGCCAAGATCGGCCCCATGATGCTCGAAGGCATCAGCAAGCTCGCACCTACCGGCGTGATGCTGATGTTCGCCATCCTGTACTTCGCCCTGATGATCGACTCTGGCCTGTTCGACCCGGCCGTGCGCAAGATCCTGAAGCTGGTGAAGGGCGACCCGCTCAAAGTCTCTGTCGGCACTGCCGTGCTGGCCTTGGTGGTCTCCCTCGACGGTGACGGCGCCACGACCTACATGATCTGCTGCGCCGCCATGCTGCCCATGTACAGCCGCCTGGGGATGAGCCCGCGGATCATGGCCGGCCTCATCATTCTCGCCGGCGGGGTCATGAACATGACCCCGTGGGGTGGCCCCACTGCCCGCGCCGCCAGCGCCCTGCACGTCGACCCGTCGGACATCTTCGTGCCAATGATCCCGGCCATGCTGTTCGGCGTGCTGGCGATCCTGGCCATTGCCTACATGTACGGCAAACGGGAACGTGCCCGCCTGGGCGAGCTGCACCTGCCGACCGATGACATCGACCACAGCGAAATCACCGTTTCGCAATTTCCGGAAGCACGTCGGCCCAAACTGCTGTACTTCAACGGTGCGCTGACCGCCGCCCTGATGGTCGCGCTGATCGCCGGTGTGCTGCCGCTGCCAGTGCTGTTCATGATCGCCTTCAGCATCGCCATGATCGTCAACTACCCGTGCCTGCAACAGCAGAAGGACCGTATAGCCGCCCACGCTGGCAGCGTGCTGGCCGTGACCGGGCTGATCTTCGCCGCCGGCATCTTCACCGGCATCCTGTCGGGTACCGGCATGGTCGACGCCATGTCCAAGAGCCTGCTGGCAGTCATCCCAGAAGCGCTGGGCCCATACCTGGCGGTAATCACCGCGATCGTGAGCATGCCGTTCACCTTCTTCATGTCCAACGATGCCTTCTACTACGGCGTACTGCCCGTGCTGGCCGAAGCCGCCAGCCACTACGGCATCACCCCAGTGGAAATGGCCCGTGCGTCGATCGTCGGGCAGCCGGTACACCTGCTCAGCCCGCTGGTACCCTCCACGTACCTGCTGGTGGCCCTGGCCGGTATCGAGTTCGGCGATCATCAGCGCTTCACGCTCAAGTGGGCAGTGCTGGTATGCCTGTGCATAATGCTCGCCGCACTGCTGATGGGGATTTTCCCGCTGTTCAGTAGTCTTTAATACTGACGTATCACCTACGCGACGCGTCCCACCGGGGCGCGTCGCCATTACCGCTCGAAGGAAACTACATGGAATGGCTGACCAGCCCGGAAATCTGGGTTGCCTTTTTTACCCTTACCGCGCTTGAGATCGTCCTCGGTATCGACAACATCATCATGATCTCGATCCTGGTCAGCCGCATGCCCAAGCACATGCAGCCGCGCACCCGGATCTTTGGCCTGGCCCTGGCCATGGTTACCCGCATCATGCTGCTGCTGTCGATTACCTGGGTCATGCGCCTTACTGCCGACCTGTTCGTGGTGTTCGGCCAGGGCATCTCCGGACGTGATCTGATCCTGTTCTTCGGTGGCCTGTTCCTGCTGTGGAAAAGCTCGCAAGAGATTTACCACGGCCTGGAAGGCGAGGACGAAAGCCCGGATGAGCCAAAAGGCGCAGGTGGCAAGTTCTTCTACACCATTATCCAGATCGCCATCATCGACATCGTGTTCTCGCTGGACTCGGTAATCACCGCAGTGGGCATGGTTTCCCACGTACCGGTGATGATCGCCGCCATCGTCGTAGCCGTGCTGGTGATGATGCTGTGCGCCGGTGCGATCAGCAATTTCATCGACAAACACCCGTCGCTGAAAATGCTCGCACTGTCGTTCCTGATCGTGGTCGGTACCGTGCTGATCGCCGAGGCTTTCGAGGTGCACGTACCGAAGGGTTATGTCTACTTCGCCATGGCCTTCTCGCTGGCAGTGGAAGCTATCAACATCCGCATGCGCACTGCCTCGGCCCGCAAGAAAGGCACAGAACAGGAGCCGGTGAAACTGCGCAAGGACATCCCGGGTCAATAAAACCAGGGAGTGCAGGAAAACCAAAGGGCCCTTCGTTCGGGGCCCTTTTTCATGCCCGCTTTCTGAACACGATCCCTGTGGGAGCGGGTTCACCCCGCAAAAAAGCGCGCACAGGCAATCATTCATTTCCATGTGTTTCAAATAAATGACTGCCATGCGAAGCTGGCGACAGCTGCGCAAAACAACTAAAGCTTTGAGTGAGCACCGAAAATTCTTCAAACGCTCACGTTTCTTTTTCTGGGCCCTATGGGCCAGTGCAACAGGGGGCCTTCGCCATGTTGACCCTGCTCAACCTGCTTTCGGCCGTGACGCTGCTGGTCTGGGGCACCCACATCGTGCGTACCGGCATCCTTCGGGTATTCGGTTCGAACCTGCGGCGCATCATCAGCCAGAACATGGACAAGCGTCCGTTGGCTTTCATAGCCGGTATTCTGGTCACCGCCATGGTGCAAAGCAGTAACGCCACCGCCATGTTGGTCACGTCTTTCGTCGGCCAGGGCCTGATGGCCATGACCCCGGCCCTGGCGATCATGCTGGGTGCCGATGTGGGTACCGCGTTGATGGCCCGGGTATTGACCTTCGACCTGTCGTGGCTGTCACCGCTGCTGATCTTCCTGGGCGTTATTTTCTTCCTCTCGCGCAAGCAGACGCGCGCTGGCCAATTAGGTCGGGTAGGTATCGGGCTTGGCCTGATCATTCTGGCGCTGGAGCTGATCGTGCAGGCAGCTGCGCCTATCACCCATGCACAAGGCGTAAAAGTGCTGTTTGCTTCGCTGACCGGCGACATCATGCTGGACGCCCTGGTAGGCGCCATGTTCGCCATGATTTCCTATTCCAGCCTGGCCGCCGTACTGCTCACTGCGACATTGGCCGGCGCCGAAGTCATCAGCCTGCCGGTGGCCATCGGCCTGGTGGTCGGCGCAAACATCGGCAGTGGCTTGCTGGCCTTCATCAGCACCAGCATGCAGAACACCGCCGGGCGCCGGGTAGCTTTGGGCAGCCTGCTGTACAAGCTGTTCGGCCTGGTGCTGATCATCCCGGTGCTGCACCCACTGGTGGAGTGGATGGACTCGCTCAGCTTCAGCCCACAAGAGCTGGTCATCGGCTTTCACCTGCTCTACAACACGCTGCGCTGCCTGCTGATGCTACCCACAGTCAAACTCATGGGCCGGCTGTGCAACACACTGCTGCCTGAGCGCGAAACCGGTAACGGGCAAGTGCGCCCACGCCATCTGGACGCTTCGGCACTGGAAACGCCCAGCCTGGCCTTGGCCAACGCCGCCCGCGAAACCCTGCGCCTGGGCGATATCGTCGACAGCCTGCTCGAAGCCATGCTCGGCGCCCTGCGCGGAACCCAGACCGCCCTGCCACAGCAGGTTCGCGCCTTGGCCGAAGACGCCGAAGCCCTGTACAGCGCGATCAAACTGTACCTGGCGCAGATGTCCCGCGAAGACCTTAGCGAGCAGGACAACCGCCGCTGGGCGGAGATCATCGAACTGGCAATCAACCTCAAGCTGGCCTGCGACCTGATCGAGCGCATGTTGCGCAAGGTCCAGCAGCAAAAAACCAGCCAGCGCCGGGAGTTTTCCCAGACAGGCCTGGAGGAGCTGACCGGCCTGCAGGAGCAATTACTGGCCAACCTGCGCCTGGGCCTGTCGGTGTTTCTCAGCGCCGACCCGGAAAGCGCCCGCTTGCTGCTGCGGGAAAAACGCCGTTTTCGCGCCCAGGAACGGCGCTTGGCGCACGCCCATGTCAGCCGCTTGCAGCGTAAGGTGGTGCAAAGCATCGAGACCAGTTCGCTACACTTGGAACTGATTGCCGACATGAAACGGTTGAACTCTTTGTTCTGCAGCAGTGCCTATGTGGTACTAGGCGGCTCGGACACCGGCGGCCTGATGCTCGACAGCGTACCGGACGAAGCCCGTCTGCCCTGATTCTGCCTACAAAAGGACCCTCGCTCGCCCATGCGTTGCCTGATGTTCGTTTGCCTGCTGATCTGCAGCCTGCCCTCATTGGCCCTCGACCGCTCGCGAGTCGAGGGCTACCTGCTGCCCAATGGCCTGCAGATCATCCTGAAAAACGGCTACGAACGTGACCACGTGGCAATCCGCCTGGTGGTCGGGGTGGGCCTGGACGACTTCGATTGCGAGCAGAAAGAACTGCCTCACCTGCTTGAGCACCTGCTGTTCAGCGGCATTGACGAAACGGGCGAGGGCGGCCTGGAAGAGCGCCTGCAAGCGCTGGGTGGCGAGTGGAACGCCTACACCAGCAGCGCCGACACCACCTTTGTCATCGAAGCCCCGGCGCGCAACCAGCGCAAGGTCCTCGACCTGCTGCTGGCGGTTATCCGCGATACCCGCATCGACGCCAAAGCCCTGACCACTGCCAAGCGCATCATCGAGCGCGAAGATGGCGGCCATTATGGCCACCTGCAGCGCTGGCTCGACCGCCAGGACATCGGCCACCCTGCCAGCGACCAGCTGGCCACCGAGCTGGGCCTGAAATGCCCGGAGCGCTCCAATATCGACGACATGACCCTGGAGCAGGTGCAAGCCTTGCGTGATCGCTGGTACGCCGCCAACAACATGACCCTGATCATGGTCGGTGGCCTTGACCGCCTCTTACCGGCCTATCTAGAGCGCACCTTTGGCGAGCTACCCGCCACTGAACCGGAAGAGCGCCGCAACCTTGAAAGCATCACCCAACAGGCGGAGCAGCGTCGCGACCTGACCCGCGGCTGGCTGGGCGATGGCGTCAAGCTGCACTGGCTGTTCATCGAACCGGTGCTGGACAACGACCACCAGGCCACCCTCGACCTGCTGTCACGCTACCTGGACTGGGCGCTGTACGACCAGCTGCGCCTGCGCAACGGGCTGTCCTACGGACCCACGGTGCAGCGTGAGAGCTTTGGCGACACCGGCCTGCTCAGCCTCAACGCCGACCTGGAGCGCGATGACATCGACAAGGCAGTGAAGGTGATGCAGGCCCTGTTCGAACACCTTCGCAAGGAAGGCCTCGACCCGGACACCTTCGCCCGCATCAAGGACGCCAGCGTGGCCAAGGAAAGCTGGAGCACCCAGGGCAACAGTGCCCTGGCCGACTACTACTGGGGAGCGCTGAACGACTATACCGACGGGCGTTTTGCGAACCCGGTGCGCAAGTTGCGCCAGGTCAGCCTTGAACAGGCCAACGAGGCGCTGAAAGAACTGCTCAAGGAAGATGGCTATGTGCGCATCGAGAAGCCGTTGCTTGGCTATGACGAGCTTTACGGCTTGATCGCTTTGCTTGTGGGGGTGGTCCTGGCAGCAGGGTTGCTGCGCTGGCGGCGGCATGGGCCTGAACGGCCGAGTGGTGCTACACGGCAGCGGTGAATCGGCGGTATCCTTTTGCCAGTACCGCCTCCTTCGCGGGCACGCCCGCTCCCACAGGGACTGCATTATCGCCGAACCCTGTGGGAGCGGGCATGCCCGCGAAGGGGCCCGGACAGCCAACTCATCCTTTCTGTTGTAGCCCCTAATGCCCCAAATTCCCCATATCGTCCAGCGCATCATCGAACTGCTCAAACGCTACCCCGGCATCATCGCGCTCGGCGGTTTTCTCTCCGGTATAGGCAGCTTCATCCTGGTCGACAGGCAAGCCGGCCTGGCCAGCTGGGTTGCCGTGCTCATGCTGGTCAGTTGGGTCTGGCTGATGCTGGAAAACACCCTCACCGGCTTGTTCGCGCGTACTTTCAACCGCGAAATCCCGCAGCCGCTGTTGCGCTACGCGACGCAGATGATCCACCAAGAAACGCTGTTCTTCGTGCTGCCGTTCTTCTTCATCACCACCACCTGGAACAGCGGCCAGCTGGTGTTCACCGGTTTGCTCGGTGCCGCAGGCCTGATTTCGATCATCGATCCGCTGTACTACAAATGGCTGGCACCACGGCGCTGGCTGTTCCTGGCGCTGCATACCCTGACGCTGTTCGCCGCCCTGCTGACCGCGCTGCCGATCATCCTGCACCTGACAACCGCGCAGAGTTTCAAGCTGGCCCTGATCGCGGCCATGGCGCTGTCTTTCCCCAGCCTGGCCAGCAGCTTCCCGATCAACAACTGGCGCCGCGCCGTGGCGCTGGTGCTGGTCACCCTGTCGGTCGGTGCCGGGGGCTGGCTGCTGCGCTCCTGGGTACCGCCAGCAACCCTGTGGATGACCGAGGTGGCGGTGAGTACCGAAGTGCTGAACCGCCAGCCCGGCGAGTCGCTGGACGAAATTGCCGCCAGCCGCATACGCAGCAGCGGCCTGTACGCCTACACCGCCATCAACGCACCACGCGGCCTGAACGAGCGGATCTACCATGTGTGGCAAAAGGACGGCAAAGAGGTGGACCGCATCGCCCTGGACATCCATGGCGGGCGCAAGGAAGGCTACCGGGCCTGGACCCACAAGCAGAACTTCCCGCCAAACCCGGTGGGCAAGTGGCAGGTGAGGGTGCTGACCGAAGATGGCCAGGTGATTGGCGTACTGCGTTTCAAGGTGGTCGACGACACGCCAGCGCAGTAAATGAAAGGGGCGCTATGCGCCCCCGGGGCATCAACACACAGCACATAATCACCTAACAGCCCATGCCGGCTGCGCTATGATCAGCCCTTAAGCCTTAGCGCCGAGTCAATTGCATGGAGCCTATGACCCCACCCAGCGCCACCCTGGATGCCAGCAGCCAACCGGCCTGCCTGCGCATAACCGGTGACTGGACACTGGCGCACTACGCCAGCCTCAGGCGCGAGAGCGAGCAGCTACGCGCGCACTACACTGCTGACACCGTCGCCGACCTCAGCCAGCTGGGCCGCCTGGACACCGCCGGGGCCTCGCTGCTGGCCGAGCTGCTCGGCTCAGAACGCCTGTCACACTGTGCCGAGGACCTGCCCGAAGCCAGCCGCGCACTGCTCAAGAACGTCTACTGCTCGGTCCAGGACTACTGCATCCCGGTCAAGGAGCCCGAGCGCAACGTCCTGCTGATGCTGCTGGAACGCATCGGCCGTGCCGTCGGCACACTGTGGCAAGACTCCATGCAGTTGCTCGGCTTCATCGGTGTCATCTTCGAGACCCTGCTACGCCGCGCCCTGACACCGCACCGCTGGCGCCTCACGCCGGTTGTGGCACATATCGAACAGACCGGGCTGGACGCGGCCCCCATCGTCGCCTTGCTGACCTTCCTGGTGGGCGCGGTGGTGGCCTTCCTCGGTGCCACGGTACTGGCCGCATTCGGCGCGACCATTTTCACCGTGGACCTGGTGGCGTTCTCGTTCCTGCGCGAGTTCGCCGTGCTGCTGACCGCCATCCTCATGGCCGGCCGCACCGCCAGCGCTTTCACCGCGCAGATCGGCTCGATGAAGGCCAACGAGGAAATCGACGCCATCCGTACCCTGGGCCTGAACCCGATGGAGCTGCTGGTGGTGCCACGGGTACTGGCACTGCTGATTTCACTGCCCTTGCTCACCTTCATCGCGATGATCTGCGGCATTGTCGGCGGTGCAGTGGTATGCGCCCTGTCGCTGGGCATCTCGCCGGCGATGTTCCTCTCGCTGCTGCAAACCGATATAGGCGTGCAGCACTTCCTGGTGGGCTTGGCCAAGGCGCCGTTCTTCGCCTTCCTGATCGCCGCCATCGGCTGCCTCGAAGGCTTCAAGGTCAGCGGCAGCGCCGAATCGGTGGGCGCACACACCACCTCTGCGGTGGTGCAGTCGATTTTTGTGGTCATCGTCCTGGACGCCGTGGCCGCCCTGTTCTTCATGGAGATGGGCTGGTGAATGCTCGGGAAAAAGTGATCGAAGCCCGCGGCATCTGCAACCGTTTCGGCCGCCAGGTTGTGCATGAAAACCTCGACCTGGACCTTTACCGTGGCGAAATCCTGGCCGTGGTCGGTGGTTCGGGCAGCGGCAAGTCGGTACTGCTGCGCAGCATCATTGGCCTGCGCCGGCCCAATGAAGGGCTGATCAAGGTGTTCGGCCAGGACCTTGCGGGCCTGCGCGAAGAACAGCGCTCACTGGTCGAACGGCGCTTCGGCGTGCTGTTCCAGAAGGGCGCACTGTTCTCTTCGCTGACCGTCACCGAAAACGTGGCCTTGCCGTTGATCGAACACGCCGGGCTGTCCCGCGCCGATGCCGAGCACCTGGCCGGCGTCAAGCTGGCCTTGGCCGGGTTGCCAATCTCGGCCGCCGACAAGTACCCGTCCTCGCTGTCAGGGGGCATGATCAAGCGTGCAGCGCTGGCTCGCGCCTTGGCACTGGACCCGGACATCCTGTTCCTTGACGAGCCCACCGCCGGCCTGGACCCGATCGGCGCCGCCGCATTCGACCAGCTGATCCTGACGCTGCGCGATGCGCTGGGCCTGTCGGTGTTCCTCATCACCCACGACCTCGACACCCTGTACACCATTACCGACCGCATCGCGGTGCTGTCGCAAAAAAAGGTCCTGGTGGCCGGCCCGCTGGCCGAGGTCGAGCAGACCAACGACGCCTGGATTCAAGAATACTTTCACGGCCCACGCGGGCGCGCAGCCGAGCAGGCTGCCACCCGTGCCAGGCAGGAGCGCTGAGCAATGGAAACCCGAGCCCATCATGTCCTTATCGGCCTGGTCACCGTCCTGGTGGTGGCTGGTGCCATGCTGTTCGGCCTATGGCTGACCAAGTCCAGTGTCGATGACGCCTTCAAGGATTACGAAGTGGTGTTCAACGAAGCCGTTTCCGGCCTGTCGCGCGGCAGCCCGGTGCAGTACAACGGTATCAAGGTGGGTGATGTATCTACCCTGCGGCTGGACCCGAAGGACCCGCGTCGGGTACTGGCCCGGGTGCGCCTGAGCGGCGACACCCCAGTGAAAGAAGACACCCAGGCCAAGCTGACCCTGGCCGGCGTGACAGGCAACTCGTTCATCCAGCTGAGCGGCGGCACTCCGCACAGCCCTGAACTGAAGGGCAAGGACGGCAAGCTGCCAGTGATCATTGCCTCGCCGTCGCCGATCTCGCGCCTGCTCAATGACAGCAGCGATCTCGTCACCAACGTCAACCTGCTGCTGCACAACGCCAACCAGATGTTCTCGGAAGACAACATCGGCCACCTCAGCAACACCCTGGCCAACCTCGACAAGACCACCGGCGCCTTTGCCGGGCAGCACGGTGGCATCGCCGAGGCCATCGAACAGCTGGTGCAGGTGGGCAAGCAGGCCAGCGCGACCCTGGCCGAAACCCAGGCGCTGATGCGCAACGCCAACGGCCTGCTCGGCAGCCAAGGCAAACAGGCGATCGGAAGCGCCGAGCAGGCCATGCAGTCACTGGCTGAAAGTACGGCAACCATCAACAACCTGCTCAAGAACAACAGCGAGGCCCTCGGCGACGGCGCACAAGGCCTGAACCAGCTAACCCCAGCCATTCGCGAGCTGCGCGAAACCCTCAACGCGCTCAAAGGCATTTCCCGGCAACTGGAGGCCGACCCGAGCGGCTACCTGCTCGGCCGCGACAACAACAAGGAGTTCCAGCCATGAAACCGTCGTTGCGCCTGCTGGCCCTGGCGGCCTCGCTGAGCCTGGCCAGTGCCTGCTCGATCCTGCCCCAGACCGAGCCCGTCGACCTCTACCGCCTGCCGGTGAACCAGCCCAGCCGCACAGCGGCGCCGCTGGACTGGTCATTGCGCCTGAACAAACCGCTGGCCAGTGAGGTGTTGGCTGGCCCGCGCATTGCCGTCATTCCCCAAGGCGATGTGGTCAGCAGTTACAAGGGCGCGCGCTGGAGCGATGCGGCCCCGGTACTGCTGCGCAACCGCCTGCTCGATGGTTTCCAGCGTGACGGCCAGGTGCAGCGCTTGAGTGCCGACGACAGCAACCTGCAGGCCGACTACGAGCTGGCTGGCGAGTTGCAGGCGTTTCAGAGTGAATACCGCCCGGGCGGGGCGGTGGAAGTGGTGATCCGCTACGATGCCCGCCTGGTTCAGGGGCGCAACCAGCGCATCCTGGCCAGCAAGCGCTTCGAGATTCGCCAGCCCCTTGCCGACAAACAGGTGTCAGCGGTGGTCGCCGGCTTTGGTCAGGCCAGCGACCAGCTGGTGGGGCAGGTGGTGAACTGGACGATTGCCCAGGCCAACCAGGATCAGTTGAAGGTTCAGGCGAAGAACCAGTAGCAGACGAAGATCGCCGCGATCACCCCGGACAACTCGGCCAGCAGTGCGCAGCCTACCGCATGGCGCACGCGCTGGATGCCCACGGCGCCAAAGTACACGGCCAGTACGTAGAAGGTGGTTTCGGTGCTGCCCTGAACCGTTGCCGCCACCAGGGCCGGGAAACTGTCCACGCCTTGGGTCTGCATGGTCTCGATCAGCATGGCCCGTGCTGCGCTGCCAGAGAACGGCTTGACCAACGCGGTGGGCAAGCCCTCGACAAAGCGGGTGTCCAGGCCCATCCAGTTCACCGCATGACGGATACCGTCCAGGGCCAGCTCCAGGGCACCAGAGGCGCGCAGCACACCCACCGCCACCAGCATCGCCACCAGGTAGGGCAGCAGGTTCTTGGCCACATCGAAGCCTTCCTTCGCGCCTTCGACAAAGGCTTCATACACCTTCACCCGCTTCAGGGCACCTATCACCAGGAACAGCATGATCACGCCAAACAGCGTGAGGTTGCCCAGGATAGACGACAGGCTGGCCAGCGCGGCCGCCGACAAAGTGCCGAGAAAGGCCATGAACCCTCCCAGCAGCAAGGCGCCGGGAATGAAGTAGGCAAGTACCACCGGGTCCCACAGGCGCAAACGCTGCATCACTGCCACCGACAGCAGGCCGACCAGGGTCGAGACGCTGGTCGCCAGCAGGATGGGCAGAAACACCATGGTCGGGTCTGGCGCGCCCTGCTGGGCCCGGTACATGAAGATAGTGACTGGCAGCAGCGTCAGCGACGAGGCGTTGAGCACCAGGAACAGGATCTGCGCGTTACTCGCGGTGGTGCTGCTGGGGTTCAGCTCCTGCAGCGCGCGCATGGCCTTGAGCCCAATCGGCGTGGCGGCGTTGTCCAGGCCCAGACCGTTGGCGGCGAAGTTCATGGTTATCAGGCCAAGAGCCGGGTGGCCGGGCGGCACCTCCGGCATCAGGCGGGCAAACAGCGGGCCCAGCACCTTGGCCAGCCATTCGACGATACCGGCCTTCTCGGCGATCTTCAGAAAGCCCAGCCACAGGGTCAGTGTGCCGAACAGCAGCACCATCACCTCGACCGACAGCTTGGCCATGGCGAAGATGCTTTCGACCATTGCCGCGAAGATGCCAGCGTTCCCGCCTACCAGCCATTGGGCCAGGGCGGACACCGCCGCCACCAGGAAAAAGCCAAGCCAAAGGCCGTTGAGCATCCGCGTGTACCCCCTGAAAAATGCCCGAATGATAGCGTATCGCAGCCCCTGACTGGCGATCGCAGGCGAGGGCTGCGCCCTCGTATCGCGACACAAGGCCGCTCCCACAAAGATCGGTGAACGCCCGCCCTTGTGGGAGCGGCCTTGCGTCGCGATAGGGCCGCAACGCGGCCCAAGATCTCACAGACAACAAAAAGCCCCGACAGGTCGGGGCTCTTTATCAAACAGCGGTAAGGCTCAGCGCTTGGCGGTTTCGCCAGCGACTACAGCTTCCTTTTTGTCGGCCATCAGCGAGGCGTAGTACTGCTCGCCTTTGGCCGCGTCGTACATGCCCTCCCAGCGCGCGATGACCAATGCAGCCAAGGCGTTGCCCACCACGTTCAGTGCAGTACGGGCCATGTCCATGATGCGGTCGACACCTGCGATGAAGGCCAGGCCTTCCAGCGGGATGCCTACGCTGCCCAGGGTGGCCAGCAGGACCACGAACGATACGCCCGGCACGCCGGCGATACCTTTGGAGGTGACCATCAGGGTCAGCACCAGCAGCAGCTGCTGGCTCCACGACAGGTCGATACCGTACAGCTGGGCAATGAAGATGGCCGCAATGCTCTGGTACAGGGTCGAACCGTCAAGGTTGAAGGAGTAGCCGGTCGGTACCACGAACGAACAGATCGACTTCGGTGCGCCGTACTTCTCCATCTTCTCGATCACACGCGGCAGCACGGTTTCGGAGCTGGAGGTGGAGTAGGCCAGGATCAGCTCATCTTTCATGATGCGCATGATCTTGATCACCGAGAAGCCGAACACGCGGGCTACCAGGCCCAGCACCATGAAGGCGAAGAAGGCGATGGCGAAGTACACCAGCAGCACCAGCTTGGCCAGCGGCAGCAGCGAGCTGAAGCCGAAGTTGGCCACGGTCACGGCGATCAGGGCGAACACGCCGATCGGGGCGTAGTTCATGATCATGTGGGTGACCTTGAACATGGTTTCCGATACAGCCTGGAAGGTGCGTACCAGCGGGTCACGCAGTTCTGCCTGCAGGCTAGAAAGGCCCAGGCCGAACATTACCGAGAAGAAGATGATCGGCAGCATTTCGCCACGCATCAGCGCTGCGAAGATGTTCGACGGAATCAGGTTGAGCAGGGTTTCGATGAACGCGTGCTCATGCTGCACCTCAGCCGCAGTGGCCTGGTACTTGGAGATGTCCACGGTACCCAGGGTGCTCATGTCGATGCCGGCGCCCGGGTGGAACAGGTTGGCCAGCACCAGACCCACGACGATGGCGATGGTGGTCACCACTTCGAAGTAGATGATGGTCTTCAGGCCGATACTGCCCAGTTTCTTCGCGTCGCCAACCCCGGCGATACCCACGATCAGCGACGAGATCACGATCGGGACGACGATCATCTTGATCAGGCGAATGAAGATGTCACCGGCGGGCTGGAGAACGTTGCTGATCCACCATGCCTTTTCCGCGCTGAAGTGGTTCAGCAGCGCGCCGATTGCAACGCCCAGGACCAGACCGATGACGATCTGCCAGGCGAGGCTCAGTTTTGCCTTCTTCATGTCTTTACCCTTTGTTCTAGTGGTCATGGCACCGGACGAAAACGCCCGTGACAAAGCCATAGGCCAGGTCACGGGCAGCAAATCTTCCTTCCGGCGACTTCATGTAAGGACAGCGCAGGCGAGCGACAGGGCGCTCGTGCCAGCGAAAAAGGCGGCAACTATTGCGATGGCAAAGGGGGAAATCTAATGCCGGAAACGCATACCCCATGCCGTTTACGCATATCGATTTGCACTAAAACAGAGCGTCGGCAAGTGCTTGATTTATAACGTTCGGAATCCCGAACAAGTCCAAACCGCCATATTTCGGCAGATTTGACGGTATGCAAAGCACATGAAAGATGGCCTGTTCGACAATCCGAATGGCGGAAATGACACTTGAAGAAGCGCCATCGAGGTCGAAAAAAAGTTGATGTACGGTCGAGACAAAATGTGTCTTGAGGGAAAAAACGCGCAAGGGAAGGGACGTTTCCTACATGGCTCCTCGGAAGTCAGGTCTGCAAGGTGTCCCTGTGACACCGCCGACCTGATACTTCCGATTCCGCCTTTCCTGACCCGGCCCATTGCTGGAGGCACTCCCTGTACCCCTAGGCCACTCCGGTTCTCTAGCAACCAGAACAGCCCGGCCCCTTGGTCATGTGCTGCCCCTCCTCGGGGCGGCGCATCATAGAAGGCTGAACTATAGAAAGGTTCAGCTTCTATTACGTGACAGTCGATACCCTTACACCGCAATACCGGCAAAAAAATGCTCAGTACCAGTTAGGGTCACGTTTGAGCTGCTCCTGCAGCATCGCCTTCATGCCGTCATCGGGTTTGCCCAGCCAGCGGTACTGCGCATGGCGAGTGGGCGATTTGTCGCTGGGCAAACCCTCGGGTACCTCCACGAGCATCCCGTAGGCATCATCCTTGTCCCAGCTGAAGGCCACGATCAGCCGCTTGTAGGTACAGTTGTCCTGTTTTTCACACAGGGGGCCGACCAAGTATTTGTCGCCGTCTTCGGTAACGGCAGACATCTGCTGCTGGGCACTACCGGTCAGATTGACTACCCAATCGGGCAGTCGTTCCTCGCCCTTGATCGTGTCCTGCCAGGTATCCCGATACTCCGGGTCCGAGCCGAGCAACTGGTCGACCCGGACCTGGCCGTCATTGGCCGCCATGGCCGCCGCGCTGCCGCCCAGCAACAGGGCGGCGGCAAGGGCCGAACAAAGCTTCCTGCTCATTTTCAACCTCGTCCACGTCCAAAGAAGAAGGAGGCTACGAACAACACCAGGAAGACAATGAACAGGATCTTGGCGATACCCGTCGCAGCGCCCGCTATACCACCGAAGCCCAGTACGGCAGCGACAATGGCGATGATGAGGAAAGTGATAGCCCAGCTCAGCATGGTAGTTCTCCTTTCTTTTTGCGGAATCGATCGGGTCGGCAGGTCAGAAAACCCAGCGGTCCCGGGGTACGACATTTTCCAGGGTGGCCGGTGAGGCAGTGGCCTGGCCCGCTGGCAGGCGGTCAGCCGCCTGGACCAGGGTGTTGGCACGGGTTGCCTGAATTTGCGTCAACAGGGCAGTTTGAGCTGCCACCTGGTCAGCCAGACGCGCTGTCTGCCAGCTGTAATAGAAGAGGCCAGCAGCCAAGGTCAGCAGCAGCGCCATGCCAAGCGTGAGCATCTGGCGCAAAGGCAGTGCGGCGATCTGTGAGCGGTTGACGGATTGGCGGTTCATGCCGGCTCCTCCTGCTGTAATTTTTGTTCAAACCTGAACAGGTAATTGCAGCCTGCATGCCAGCCTTTTGATTTAATTAAAATGTTTATAAATCAATCACTTACATAATCATCAAGTGAACCGCGAGGACGTATCCTGCACGATGTCGCCTGCAGGGTCGTGCGAATTGCACGATCATCCCTCAACCTTGGTCGCCACCTTGAGCAGGTCGGCATCTACCCCGCGTACGCCGATGATCTGCCGGGCGATCTCCACGGCGATGGTTTTCTGCTCAGCGCTGACCACCTCACCCGACAGCCTGACCATCCCCGATTCGCTGGCCACCTTCAGGTTCAGGCCATCGAGGTTGCGGCTGAAGCGGTAGCTGCTCTGGATCTTGTCGATGATCCAGCTGTCACTCGGCTGCGGCCCGGTTGGCGCCCCCACCGGCGTTTCCCGCGCCTTGGCCATGGCGGCGGTATCGAGGCTGATCAGGTTATTGACCAAGTGCACGCCGTCGGTGGTACGCGCCACCACGCCTGCCAGCTCCTTGGCTTCGGCACTGTCGACCCTGCCGCGCAACGTCACCACGCCGTCGCTGCTCTGTACTTCTATAGGTGCTTTTTCGGTGGTGCGGCTCCACAACAGCCGGGCGCGGATCACCGCCGCCAGGGTGGCGTCCTCCAGGCGCTGGGCGTAGGCACGCTGCTCCAGCGGGTGCTCGACCAGTTGGGCATTGACCTGCAACTGGTTCTCAATGTGTTCGATGCCCCGGGTGGCCCGGGCCACATCTTCGGCCAGCTGCCGCTCGACCTCGCTCTCCACCTCACCGGAAAGCCGCGCCTGCTTGCCGTCCACTTCAACCTTTATACGGAATGGGTCGAGCATGCGGTTCAGTGCCAGTGCGGTTTGCAGGGCACCTTCCAGGCGCGCGTCCTGCACCGGGTCGGCCACGGCCGGGGTGAAAATTGGCAGCAGGGTGGCTGCCAAAACGGCAGTACGCAGGGAAAAGGGCATGGCTGTTCCTCCTTCGTAGGCAAAATCTGAAAAACATCGCAACCAATGTGCCAGTGCGTGCCTCTAAGTAAATCATTGGCAAATAGCGGTTTTTACGTATCGTTTGGCCGTTGGCTAGCATGCAAAGGACAGAATCCTTCAGAATTGACCATGCAACTTGCCCGATTTTTCCCACACTAAATAAAGATCTATCCCTAAGGAGCACAGGAAATGGAATCAGCCCAGGACAACCAAGGCCGCATTCTGCTGGTGGATGACGAGTCCGCGATCCTGCGCACCTTCCGCTACTGCCTGGAAGACGAGGGATACAGCGTGGCCACGGCCAACAGCGCCGCCCAGGCCGAAACCTTGCTGCAGCGACAGGTATTCGACCTGTGCTTCCTCGATTTACGCCTCGGTGAAGACAACGGCCTCGATGTGCTGGCGCAGATGCGTATCCAGGCCCCGTGGATGCGCGTGGTGATCGTTACCGCGCACTCGGCGATCGACACTGCGGTAGACGCGATTCAGGCCGGCGCTGCCGACTACCTGGTCAAACCGTGCAGCCCCGACCAGTTGCGCCTGGCCACGGCCAAGCAACTGGAGGTGCGCCAGCTTTCAGCGCGCCTGGAAGCCCTGGAAGGTGAAGTCCGCAAACCCAAGGACGGCCTCGACTCCCATAGCCCCGCCATGATGGCGGTGCTTGAAACCGCCCGCCAGGTCGCCACCACCGACGCCAACATCCTCATCCTGGGCGAGTCCGGCACCGGTAAGGGCGAGCTGGCACGGGCGATCCATGGCTGGAGCAAGCGTGCACGCAAAGCCTGCGTGACCATCAACTGCCCGTCGCTTAACGCCGAGCTGATGGAAAGCGAGCTGTTCGGCCATACCCGTGGCGCCTTCACCGGCGCGAGCGAAAGCACCTTGGGGCGGGTCAGCCAGGCAGATGGTGGCACGCTGTTCCTCGACGAGATCGGCGATTTCCCGCTGACCTTGCAGCCCAAACTGCTGCGCTTCATCCAGGACAAGGAATACGAACGCGTAGGCGACCCGGTCACCCGACGTGCAGATGTGCGTATTCTGGCCGCTACCAACCTGAACCTCGAAGAGATGGTGCGCGAAAGCCGCTTCCGTGAAGACCTGCTGTACCGCCTGAACGTCATCACACTGCACCTGCCACCGCTGCGCGAGCGCAGTGAGGACATCCTCACCCTGGCGGACCGCTTCCTGGCCCGCTTCGTCAAGGAATACTCCCGCCCCGCTCGCGGGTTCAGTGACGAGGCACGCTCGGCCCTGCTCAACTACCGATGGCCTGGCAACATTCGCGAACTGCGCAACGTGGTGGAACGGGCCAGCATCATTTGCCCGCAGGAACGCGTGGAAATCAGCCATCTGGGCATGGGCGAACAACCCGCCAGCAATGCCCCGCGCGTGGGCGCCGCCCTGAGCCTGGATGAGCTGGAGCGCGCCCATATCGGCGCCGTGCTGGCCGCCAGCGACACCCTGGACCAAGCCGCCAAGACCTTGGGCATCGATGCTTCAACCCTGTACCGCAAGCGCAAGCAGTACAACCTATGAAGTGGCCACCCATGAAGCTGCGCACGCGGCTTTTCCTCAGCATCTCGGCGCTGGTGACCGTGGCATTGCTAGGGCTCCTGCTGGGCCTGGTCAGCGTGCTGCAGATGGCCACAGTGCAACAGCAGCTGGTGCGTGAAACCACCCATGCCCTGGAAGTGGGCCTGAAGTTGCGCCAGAACCTGGGCGAACAGCTGACCCTGATCCTGGATGAAGACACCGCCCCGGAAAGCCTGCGGCTGCTACAGGAAAACTTCCAGGCCCTGCTCAATCAAGGGCTGGAGCAAGGCGGTGAACGCACCGGTTTCAGCAAGGCCAGCAGCAATTACCAGGCCTTCCTCCAGGCCTATCGCGACAGCGCCGCACCCGCTCGCAGCATGGGTCTCGATCAGCCGTTGGGGGCCGCATTCAACCAGGTCCGCAGCGACCTGATCGATTCCCACAAGCAGGCATTGGACCTGATTACCCGTAGCGAGGAACGCACCCGTGACCGAGCCTTGCTGGTCAGCGGTGTACTGGGCCTGATGGGCCTGGTGGTGCTGGTACTGGGCTTTATCACCGCGCACAACATCGCCCGGCGTTTCGGCCAGCCGATCGAAGCCTTGGCCAAGGCGGCCGACCAGCTGGGCAAAGGCAATTTCGACGTCACCTTGCCGGTCACTCAGGCGTCCGAGCTCAACCAGCTGACCCGTCGCTTTGGCCTGATGGCCGATGCCTTGCGCAAGCACCAGGCCACCAACGTTGACGAACTGCTGGCTGGTCAGCAACGTCTACAGGCCGTGCTCGACAGCATTGACGACGGTCTGCTGATCATCGACCGCCAAGGCCGCCTCGAGCACCTCAACCCGGTAGCGCAGCGCCAGCTGGGCTGGAACGACAGCCGCGTCGGCAGCAGCCTCGCAGAAGCCTTGCAGCGCCCCGAGCTTGAGCAACAGCTGCGCCAGGTGCTACGCGGAGGCAACCTCGACCGCCCACCTGACGATTTGAACATGGAGGTTGATGAAGAATCACGCCTGCTCACCTACAGCCTGACCCCGGTCAGCCACCCGCAGGGGCCAATCCTGGGTGCGGTGATGGTGCTGCACGATGTGACCGAGCAAAGGGCCTTCGAGCGGGTGCGCAGCGAGTTCGTGCTGCGCGCCTCCCACGAACTGCGTACCCCGGTGACTGGCATGCACATGGCCTTCGGCCTGTTGCGCGAGCGGGTAAAATTCCCGCCCGAGGCGCGCGAGAACGACCTGTTGGAAACCATCGGCGAAGAAATGCAGCGCCTGACCCAGCTGATCAACGACCTGCTGAACTTCTCGCGCTACCAGAGCGGGCTGCAGAAGCTGGACCTGGCCCCATGCTCCCTCGACGAGCTGCTTGAGCGGGCGCGACTGCGGTTTGCGGAGCAGGCAGCGCACAAGCAGATCGAATTGACCATGGAACTGGAAGCGCCGCTGCCGCGCATCCAGGCCGATGCCGCCCAGCTGGACCGCGTGCTGGACAACCTGCTGCACAACGCCGTCCGCCATACTGCCAACGGCGGGCGTATCCGCCTGCATGCCCGGCGGCATGCGGAACGGGTCATCATCAGCGTCGAGGACAACGGCGAGGGCATCGCCTATGGGCAGCAGGGGCGCATCTTCGAACCCTTCGTGCAGGTAGGTCGCAAGAAAGGCGGCGCTGGGCTGGGGCTGGCATTGTGCAAGGAGATCGTCCAGCTGCACGGCGGTCGCATGGGTGTATTTTCCCGACCGGGGCAGGGGACCCAGTTCTACATGGCGTTGCCGGTCTGAATGCGGTAACGCGCCTATACCCGCCGCGGGAGGTGCCCGCGGGTCACCAGCTCGGCAAATTGCCGGGCGTTCAGAGGCCGGGCAAACAGCCAGCCCTGGCCATAGTTGACCCCCTCGCTGTTCAGCAGCACCGCCTGGTCCTCGAACTCGATCCCTTCGGCGATCACCCGCAGGTGCAGGTCATGGGCCATGCGGATGATATGGGGGGCAACGCCGCTGCTGGCGGCATCATGGCCCAGGGCATCGATGAACGCCTTGTCGATTTTCAGGCAGTCCACCGGCAAGGTCTGCAGGTAGGCCAGGCTGCAATAACCCGTACCAAAATCGTCGATCAGCACCTGATGCCCCACGGCGCGCAGCGCCTGCAGGTTGTCACGGGCTACCACCACATCGATCAGGCCACGCTCGGTCACCTCAAAGGCAATCTGGCTGGGCGCCACTCGATGCAAGGCCAACAGGCGGGCCGCCACCCGACCAATACGCGGCACCATCACATCGCATGCCGCCAGGTTTATCGATATGTACAGTTTGGGGTGCGAGCGCAGTAGCTGCCCAAGCTGTTCAAGCACCCGTTGCAGGACAAAATCGGTGATCTGGCGAATCTGCCCGGTGTTCTCCGCCAGCGGAATAAACAAGTCCGGGCTGGTCAGGGTGCCGTCCGGTCGACGCCAGCGCACCAGCGCCTCGGCACCCACGCAACGCCGGCTGTCGAGCTCGATGATTGGCTGATAGAGCACCTGCAGCTCGCCACGGCGCAAGGCATTCTGCAACTCCGAGCTCATCGACCGTCGTTGCAGGATCAACTGGAGTACCAGCCAACCGATGCAGCAGGCCGCCAGCACGCTACCGGGGAACAGCAACCAGAGCATGCCGTTCATCCTCAGCGGCAGGCTCGCCCTCGGGGCTATCAGCACCAGCTGGTAATCCGGCGACTTGGTCGGCATTCGGTAGATCAGCCGATCACTGAGTTCCAGCAATGACTTGTGGCCGTTCGACCATGCGGAGGGCGGTGGCCATACCTGGGGCGGGCCGAGTACCGGAATGGCCCGGGCACCGTTGTCCAGCACCACCACCAGGCTGCCGCCCGGGGGCAGATCGACCACGTCGGTCAGGTGCCCGCGCGAGGTGGAGACCACGAACTTGCCCCGGCCCAGCATGAGTGCAGCCAGGTTCTCGTTGGGTTCGGTGGTGGTGTTCAACCAGTAGCTGTAGGTCGGCCCCTGAATGTCGGGTGCCCGCAGAGGTTCGAACGCCCGCTCATCGCCACGGTTGGAGCAGGCGACATCACCGTCCACATAAGCCGCTTCATAAATGAACCGCGAGCTCAGGCCCACTTGTTGCAACGCCGCCAGCATCGCCGGGCTGCAGCCACGCAAGGGCTGCGCCTGCAACAGGTCGACCCCTTCACGCAACTGGCCAAACACTTGTTCGAGGCGGTCGAGAAATCGCTCGCCCTGGGCGTTCATCTGCTCGCTCTCGCTTTGCTTCATCTGTTGCAGGGCAATGCCAATGCTGGCAGAGAGCAACAGGGCGGCGCTGGCCAGCGCTGCCAAGGAGGCCAGCATCCAGGGACGGTAAAAAATTTGGCGCAGCAGGGTGATGATGGCTGACATCAAAGGCATCCAGTTGATAACTAAGGTATAGCAACTGAATCGAGAATCACCCTCACCGTTTGGCGCTTATCCGCAGTTTACGCAGGCCTTTGCAGGAGCGGCCTTGTCGCGAACGGGCTGCAAAGCCCCCGGGATCTCAGCTTTTGCCTGGTCACCGGGGCCGCTTTGGGGCCCGTTCGCGACACAAGGCCGCTCCTGCAGGGCTCAGCGCATGCGGTTAAGCACCTGCAGCATCGCTGCCGTCTGCGCATCCGGCATGCCGTCGAAGCGCTGAGGGCGGAAGCGCATCTGGAACGCGGCAATCACATGCCGGGTGGCCACATCCAGCACCCCGGTCTGCTCGATTTGATAGCCAAACCGCGCCAGCTCCTGCTGGTACCAGCCAATGCCTGGCGGGTTGACGCTGAAGTAGGCCTGCTGCCGCGCCACAGCGTTGGCATCCGGCCAGATACCCAGCCCGGCATCAGCCAGGCGCTTCCACGGGAACAGCGGCCCCGGGTCCAGCTTGCGCAACGGGGCAATATCGCTGTGGCCGATGATGTGCCGCGGCTCGATGTTGTTGCGTTTGACAATGTCCTTGAGCAGCGCGATCAGCGATTGCACCTGCGCTTCGCTGTAAGGGTGCCAGACCCGGCCGTTCGGTGTGTCGGTAAACCCCGGATTGACGATCTCGATCCCAATGGACGAGGAGTTCAGCCAGGTGCGCCCCTGCCACTGGCTGTCACCGGCATGCCAGGCACGGCGGTTCTCATCCACCAGTTGATACACCGTCGCCGGGCCGTCGCCGATCAGGTAATGGCTGCTGACCTCACCATGGGTAAGCAACGCCAGGGAGCGCTCCAGCGAAGCATTGGTGTAATGCAGGACAACGAACTGGATGCGGTTGTCCTGGTTGGCCGAGGGGTGGCTGCGGTCAATGCGCAGGCCCGTCGAGCAACCGGCGATAGACAACAGCAGAAAGGGGATCAGCGTTTTTTTTAGCGTAGAAAGCACGTCAGTGGCCTCAGCGAATCAGCGCTACAGTATAACGTGCTCCCCATGGCCGCGCTTACCGTGGGTCAGTGTTTGCAGGCTAGCCCTGTTCGACCAGGTTGCGGCCCTGCTCCTTGGCCCGGTACAGCGCCGCATCGGCGCGCTTGAGTACCTGGTCGGCGCGCTCCCCGGAGCGAAACGCAGCCAGGCCTATGGAGGTGGTAATGACCACCCGCTCGCCCTTGAAGTGGAACGGGCAGGCTTCCACCGTGGCCCGCATGACTTCCGCCACTTGGGCAGCGGCAGCCGGCGACCTCTGAGGGAGCAGCAGGACGAATTCCTCACCACCGAAACGGGCGATGAAGTCACGACCCTGCAGGCGCTTGCGTAACTGGTCCGCAACAATCTTCAGTACCTTGTCACCCGCCAGGTGCCCATAACTGTCGTTGATGCGTTTGAAGTGATCCAGGTCGAGGATAGCCATGGCCAGATGGCCGCCGTTCTCTTGCCATTCGACCATTTCGCGCTCTACCCGCTCACTCCAGGCCGCGCGGTTGGGCAGGCCGGTGAGGGGGTCAAGCAGGGCTTTCTGGCGCTGCTCTTCCAGGTGCTCGCGGTAACCGAGCGCTTCGTGCTCCATGTTTGCCACCCGCTCGGACAGGCCTTGCAGGCGCCCCGCCAGCTCTTGCTCGCGGCGATCCCGTTCGTGCTTGTGCTCGTCCATGGTGACCAGCAGGCCTTCCAGGCGGTTTTCCAGGATGTGCTTGAGGCTATCGACGTCAGCGGCGCCCTGCACACTGGTTTGCAACCCATCGACATGCTCACGCAACTGGGTATCCAGCTCGCGAGCGGCAAAGCTGTTGTCGGCGTGGCCGGCGCTGGCCTCGTGCAGGTGGCTCTGGAACCCTTCCAGGCGCTCATTGAGCTGTTGCAGATAAGTTTCGAATTCGTGCTGGCCACTGTCAGTGATCGCCAGCATGAGCACGGCAAGGTCATCCAGCACCGGGATCAGCTCGTACCAGTTCAGGCCACGGGCAACTCGCTCGCGCATTTCCAGCGCCTGAGCCTTGTGCCGTTCGGGCAGGCTCAGGTCATCGAGCAGGCCGATCAGGGTCTTTTCGATGTGCGCCGCAACCTGGCTGTACGGCGGTTCAACCGCGTAGGGCAGGGCATAGGGGCCGTCTTCGCCGAAGGTTTCTTCGAGCGTGGGTGCCGGCTGTGCTTCTGCCAGAGGTTCGCTGACGTCAGCCCCCAGGTCGGGCGCATCATCCTGCGGCAGCTGGGCGGCTGATGTTTCAATTGTTTCAATCAGCGCCGGGCCAGACACCTCCAGATCCGGTTCGGGCAACCCGATCGCTTCGGCGGCCGAAGCGGAAAGCGGTTGCAGCGCATCCACATCGTCACGCTGCGGGGCTTCGGTACTGGCCTGTACAGCCTGGGGCGCCTCAGCAACAGGCACCGGCACCGGCACCGGCTCGCCTTGTGGGTCGTCCTCACGGCTGCCAAACAACCGTTGCAAAAAGCCGGGCCGGGCTTCGTCCGCCTGTTTGCCAAGGGCCGACAGTGCAAGCCCCTGCAGGCCGCTCAGCTCGCCCAACAGCGGCGGCAGATCGCGGGACTGGGCAACCCCACCATCGAGTTTTTTTGCCAGCTTTTTCAACGGCCGCGAGATATCGCTGGGCAGCGGTAAGGCTTGCAGCTGGCCGACCAGCGCGGTCAACGCATCGCTGACCTGATTCATGCGGGTTTCCCGGCGCTGTTCGGAGTCCAGCACCGCTTTTTCCAGGCGCGGAATCAACCCGGCGAGGCCAGCATCCATGTTGTCGCTGCGAATAACCTCGCGCATCTCCTTCATGCACGCGTCCACCACCTTGTCACTGCCTTCGGCAGCCAGGGTGCTGCGCACCAGACCACGACGCAGCAGGTCGAGACGGGCGTCCCAGCGGCGTTCGAGCTTTTCTTGCTGCTCGATGCTTTTAAGGTATTTTTCTTTCCAGCGCTCAGCGTCTTCAGTCATGCCGGGGTCCGCAAACGGTGATGGCAATTAGCTCAAGGCCGGCAGCGTATCCACAGTCAATGCATCAGGCAATCGAATCTCGACAGCAACGGGAAGGTGGTCGGAAATTGGCCGCGCCAACACCTCGACACGCTCCAGCGTGAGGCTTGGGCTGAGCAGGATATGGTCCAGGCAACGCTGCGGACGCCAGCTGGGGAAGGTTGCCTCGACTTGCGGGGCAATCAGGCCCAGATCGCGCAACGGCGAGTGCTCCAGCAGGTCGGCGGCATGGGTATTCATGTCGCCCATCAGCACCTGGTGGCGGTAACCGCCAATCAGCTCGCGGATGTAACCCAGTTGCAGGGCGCGGGTCTTGGCTCCTAGCGCCAGGTGCATCATCACCACGATCAGGGCGTCTTCACCTTCACCAAAACGCACCAGGATCGCCCCACGGCCGGCCGGGCCGGGCAACGGGTGATCTTCGAGCAGTTGCGGCTTCAGCCGGCTGAGAACGCCATTGCTGTGCTGGGCAAAACGCCCAAGGTTGCGGTTGAGCTGCTGATACCAATAAGGGAAGGCCCCCAGTTGGGCAAGGTGTTCGACCTGGTTGACGTAGCCCGAGCGCATGCTGCCACCGTCGGCTTCCTGCAAGGCCACCAGGTCGAAGTCGGCCAGCAATTCACCGATCTTCTGCAGGTTGCCGGCACGCCCGTTGTGCGGCAGCAAGTGCTGCCAGCTGCGGGTCAGGTAATGCCGGTAGCGCTCGGTGCTGATGCCGACCTGAATGTTGAAACTGAGCAGCCGCAGTCGACCATCCTCGGGCAGGCCGGAGGCCTGCAGGTGATGCTCGTTGACCTGCGGCTGGTGCAGGCCAATGCCACGCGTGGTTCTGAAGCGGGGCATGGGTTACGCCGCCTACTTGGCGGCGCGCTCCTTGGCGATCAGTTGGTCGGCGACGTCCAGCACCTCTTTCGGCCCGCCTGCGGTACCCAGGTCGAAGCGGTACTTGCCGTTGACGACCATGCTCGGTACGCCGGTGATTTCATACTTCTTCGCCAGTTCCTTGGCCTGGTTGACCTGGCCCTTGATGGCGAACGAGTTGAAGGTGGCCAGGAACTTGTCCTTGTCCACACCTTGGGTGGCGAGGAAGTCAGCCATGTCCTGCGGGTCGGTCAGGCGCTTTTTCTGGTTCTGGATGGCGTCGAACACCGCGGCGTGCACCTTGTGCTCGACGCCCATGGCTTCGAGGGTCAGGAACATCTGGCCATGAGCGTCCCATGGGCCGCCAAACATGGCCGGTACGCGCTTGAAGTTGACATCCTGTGGCAGTTTTTCAACCCAGGGGTTGATGACCGGCTCGAAGTGGTAGCAATGTGGGCAGCCGTACCAGAACAGCTCGACCACTTCGATCTTGCCAGGCACGGAAACCTGAACAGGGTTGCTCAGCTCGAAGTATTCCTTGCCAGCAACAGGCTCGGCGGCCTGGACGGCAGTCATACCAAATACGCTGGCAGCGACCAGCGCGGCGCTGAGAATCAGTTTACGCATGCTTTACTCCTGAGCAGTCATAGGTCGCCACGACCCTAACTGCACTGAGACAGGCCGGGAAGGGGTCGAGTTCTGTAGTGTAACGGCTGCGGACTGAAAAAAGGGCGGCCCGGCCGCCCTTTCATCATTGGCCTACAACATTAACCGAAAGTTAATGCAGGCCCTGGATGTAGCTGGCCAACGCCTCGATGTCGTGGTTGCTCAGCTTGCCGGCAATGGTGCGCATGGTCATGGCATCACCATCGTTGGTGCGGTTGCCTTCGCGGAAGTCCGTGAGCTGCTTGGTCACGTACTGCGAGTGCTGGCCGCTCAGGTGCGGGAAGCCGGCCAAAGCAATACCTGCGCCGTTGGGGGAGTGGCAACCGGTGCAGGCAGGCATGCCTTTCTCCAGGTCGCCGCCATTGAACAGCGCACGGCCACGTTCGACCAGCTTGGGATCGGCGGCACCCACGCTGCCTTTCTGGCTGGAGAAATAGGCGGCGATGTCGGCAAGGTCCTGGTCGTTGAACGCGGCCAGCATGCCGGTCATCTCCAGCACCGTGCGCTTGCCCGACTTGATATCGTGCAGTTGTTTTTCAAGGTAACGCTGGCCTTGGCCGGCCAGTTTAGGGAAGTTCGGTGCCAGGCTATTGCCGTCGGGGTTGTGGCAGGCGCCACAGACGGCCGTCTTGGCCTGACCGGCGGCGGCATCGCCCTTGACAGTTTGCGCAGCAGTGGCCGCACCTGCGACACCCAGGGTCAACAGCAGACTCACGACTAGTTTGTTCATCAGCTAATCCAACACGGCTAAGGGTGAAATGTTATGTATCGGGACTGCCGCTCATCCAAAGGATGACCAAACGGTAGTCCTCGGCACTGCAGTCCATGCACAATCCACGCGGCGGCATAGCCTTGAAACCCTGGGTCACGTGCTTCACCAGTACATCCATGCCTTGCGCCAGCCTTGGCTCCCATGCTGCCCGGTCACCCTGTCTGGGTGCCTGTGGCAACTGCCCGGTGTGACAGGCCGCACACGTGCGGTTGTACAACACCTCGGGATCCTGTGTAGCCTGTGCGCTGAAAACCGGCAGGAACATACCGACAGCAAGCAGCCATTTCGCCATGCGGAACGACCTTCAGGGTTGGGGGCCGCGCTGCGTTCTGATGCGCGAGCTATTGTTCGACACCCCATGCCCGTTCTCCTTCGCTGGGAGAATGAGCACACAAAAACTGGGGCATTATATACTTCCGCCATCCAAACGGAAACGACACCGCTTGCCAGGCTCGGGCCTTCAGAGTCAGGCAACACCCACATCGGATATCCCATGCAAGTCAAGAACCCCATCCTCGGCCTCTGCCAGAAAGCCACATTCGCCCTCAGCGCTGCCAAGGTCGAACAATGCCCGGACGACCAGGGTTACGAGGTGGCTTTTGCCGGCCGCTCCAATGCCGGCAAATCCAGCGCCCTCAACACCCTGACCCATGCCAGCCTGGCGCGCACCTCGAAAACCCCCGGGCGCACCCAACTGCTGAATTTCTTCAGTCTGGACGATGAACGGCGTTTGGTCGACCTGCCGGGCTACGGTTATGCAAAAGTGCCGATCCCGCTCAAGCAACACTGGCAAAAACACCTGGAAGCCTACCTGGGCAGCCGTGAGTGCCTGCGCGGCGTGATCCTGATGATGGACGTGCGCCACCCGATGACCGACTTCGACAAAATGATGCTCGACTGGGCCAAGGCCAGCCATATGCCCATGCATATTCTGCTGACCAAAGCCGACAAGCTGACCCACGGCGCGGGCAAGAACACCCTGCTGAAAGTGCAGTCGGAAATCCGCAAGGGCTGGGGCGATGGCGTGACCATCCAGCTGTTCTCGGCACCCAAGCGCCTGGGCGTGGAAGACGCCTACCGCGTGCTGGCGGGCTGGATGGAGCTGGAAGACAAGCCTGCTGTTTGAGGGCCCTATCGCCGGCAAGCCAGCTCCCACAGGTTCAACACAGGCCTCAAGGGAAGTGATACCCCTGTGGGAGCTGGCTTGCCGGCGATGAGGCCGGTACGGTCGACCCAAATTCCGGGCAAAAAAAACCCCGGACTTCGTATGGGGAGGGGGAAGTTCGGGGTCCAAGTCCGGACCGCTAGGGCGGGGTCCAGATATCTGCCAACACTTAACACAACATAGGAGCATCGAAGGGCTTCACCAGCCATTCAGTTACTCTGAGTTCCGCTTCACCGGTTTAGTTCCGAAGCCCTGAAAACTATTTGCGATAGTTTCATGAAACTTCCGTACCGACGGCACTGAGCCGTGCCAGGATCCGCGTCACTACGCCGCAGATCCTACACAGCTTTCCGCGCTCAATCAGTGAGCTTCGTCCCAATTCGCACCAATTCCTGCCTCCACCAGCAGCGGCACATCCAGTTGTGCGGCCTGGCTCATGTGCTGGCGAATTTCATCTTTCACCTGCTGCACCAGGTCCTCACGCACCTCCAGGACCAATTCGTCGTGTACCTGCAGGATCACCCGGGCATCCAGCCCGCTCTCGCTCAGCCAGTTATCCACATTGACCATGGCCCGCTTGATGATATCGGCGGCAGTGCCCTGCATCGGCGCGTTGATCGCCGTACGCTCCGCGCCTTTGCGCAGGGCCGGGTTCTTGGCGTTGATGTCTGGCAGGTACAGGCGGCGGCCGAACAGGGTTTCGACAAAGCCTTGCTCGGCGGCCTGGGCACGGGTGCGCTCCATGTAGGCCAGCACGCCCGGATAGCGGGCGAAGTAGCGGTCGATGTAGTCCTGCGACTGCTTGCGGTCGACACCGATCTGCTTGGCCAGCCCAAAGGCGCTCATCCCGTAGATAAGGCCGAAGTTGATGGCCTTGGCTTTACGGCGCTGGTCGGTGGTGACGTCTTCCAGGGCCACACCGAACACTTCCGCCGCCGTTGCCCGGTGCACATCGAGGTCGTTGCGGAAGGCGTGCAGCAGGCCTTCGTCCTTGGCCAGATGAGCCATGATGCGCAGTTCGATCTGCGAATAGTCCGCCGCCAGCAGTTTGTAACCCGGGCTGGCAATGAACGCCTGGCGAATACGCCGGCCTTCGGCAGTACGAATCGGGATGTTCTGCAGGTTCGGGTCGCTCGACGACAGCCGGCCGGTGGCTGCCACTGCCTGCTGATAGGAGGTATGGATACGCCCGGTGCGGGGGTTGATCTGGCCCGGCAGCTTGTCGGTGTAGGTGCTCTTGAGCTTGCTCAGGCTGCGGTACTGCATCAGTACCTCAGGCAGTGGATAACCGAGCAAGGCCAGCTCATCGAGCACGGCTTCGGCAGTGGATGGCTGGCCCTTGGCGGTCTTGCTCAGCACCGGCATGCCTAGCTTGTCGTAAAGGATCGCGCCCAGCTGCTTGGGTGAACCGAGGTTGAACTCTTCACCGGCCAGCGCGTAGGCGCGCTGCTCCAGTTCGGCCATCTTCACGCCCAGTTCACCGCTTTGCACATGCAGCAGCGCAGCATCGACCAGCGCTCCCTGGCGTTCGATCTTGGCCAGCACCGGCACCAGCGGCATCTCGATGTCCATCAGCACCGGCTGCAGGCTAGGCGTCTGTGCCAGGCGCGCCTGCAACGCCTGGTGCAGGCGCAGGGTAATGTCGGCGTCTTCGGCAGCGTAGGGGCCGGCCTTGTCCAGGTGGATCTGGTTGAAGGTCAGCTGCTTGGCGCCCTTGCCGGCGATGTCCTCGAAGGCAATGGTGGTGTGGTCGAGGTACTTCTGCGCCAGGCTATCCATGTCATGACGGGTGGCGGTGGAGTTCAGCACGTACGACTCGAGCATGGTGTCGTAGGCCACGCCACGCATTTCGATGGCGGGTGAGCCATTGGCGAGGATGTTGATGTCGTACTTGGCGTTCTGCCCGACCTTGGCCTTGGCCGGGTCTTCCAGCAACGGTTTCAGTGCCAGCAATACGGCCTCACGGTCCAGCTGGGCCGGTGCACCTTCATAGTCGTGGGCCAACGGCACATAAGCCGCCTCATGGGGCGCGACAGCGAAAGACAGGCCAACCAGCTGCGCCTTCTGGGCGTCAAGGCCGGTAGTTTCGGTATCGAAGGCGAACAGCGGCGCCTGGCGCAGCTTTTCCAGCCAGGCTTCAAAACGGGCTTGGTCAAGAATGGTTTCATACTGCGGCTCGACCTTGGCTGCCGGCTCTTCGACCGGCGCAACGTCATCGCCAGCCCTTGCGGCATCACGCTGCACCTCGGCAACCCAGCTCTTGAACTCCATCTCGGTGTACAACGCCAGCAACGCCTCGCGATCAGGCTCACCGCAGACCAACGCCTCGACCTCGACATCCAGTGGCACGTCTACCTTGATGGTAGCCAGCTCGTAGGACAGGAACGCCGCATCGCGGTGTTCCTCCAGCTTGGCCGGCAGGGTCTTGGCACCGCGAATGGCCAGTGCCGGCACCTTGTCCAGATTGGCGTACAGGTCGCTGAGGCCGCCGCCAATACCGGTCAGCAGGCCCACAGCGGTTTTTTCGCCAACGCCGGGTACGCCGGGGATGTTGTCGACCTTGTCGCCCATCAGCGCCAGGAAGTCGATGATATGTTCCGGGCCGACGCCAAATTTCTCGTGCACGCCAGCCACGTCCAGCACGCTACCGGTCATGGTGTTGACCAAGGTAATGTGCCCGTCCACCAGCTGCGCCATGTCCTTGTCGCCGGTCGAGATGATCACCGGGCGGCCCTGGGCGGCGCTGCTGCGCGCCAGGGTGCCAATCACGTCATCAGCTTCGACACCCTCGACGCACAGCAGCGGGTAGCCAAGTGCCCGCACGCTGGCATGCAGCGGCTCGACCTGCACCCGCAGGTCGTCAGGCATGCTTGGGCGGTTTGCCTTGTACTCTGCGAACATGGCATCGCGGAATGTGCCGCCCTTGGCGTCGAATACCACCGCGAACAAGCTGTCCGGGTACTGCTTGCGCAGGCTCTTGAGCATGTTCAGCACACCCTTCACCGCACCGGTCGGCATGCCCTTGGACGTGGTCAGCGGCGGCAGCGCGTGGAAGGCGCGGTACAGGTAGGAGGAACCGTCCACCAGGACGAGGGGGGCTTGGCTCATGAGCAGAATCAACCTTTTCGACGGGTCCGGCGCTAGAATAGCCAGAATCATTGACGACAAAGGGACTAGGTTATCATGCGTACACTCAATCGCCTGTTACTGCTCGGCCTGTTGGCAACCACGCCAGTCGTCACCCTGGCGGCGGACGACGCCCCCTCGGCCGATCCCGAGGTGACCATTCGCACGGAAGGCGACAAAACCATCCAGGAGTACCGGCAGAACGGGTTCCTGTATGCGATCAAGATCACGCCGAAAAACGGCAAGCCTTATTTTCTGGTGCGCGCTGATGGCACTGATGCCAATTTCATTCGATCCGACCAGCCGGACATGCTGATTCCGTCCTGGAAGATTTTCGAGTGGTAATCTGACGCGCACCGTTCACATCAACCCGGCACTTCCCGGCGGAAGTGCCCGTATGGGCAAATTTTCATCATGTCAGTCTTCACCCCCGTGACCCGGCCTGAGCTGGAAACCTTTCTGGCACCGTATGAGCTGGGCCGTCTGCTCGACTTCCAGGGCATTGCCGCCGGCACCGAGAACAGCAATTTCTTCGTCAGCCTCGAACAGGGGGAGTTCGTCCTGACGCTGATCGAGCGTGGGCCAAGCGAAGACATGCCGTTCTTCATAGAACTGCTAGACACCCTGCACGACGCTGACATGCCGGTGCCCTATGCCGTTCGTGACCGCGACGGCAACGGCCTGCGCGAGCTGTGCGGCAAGCCGGCGTTGCTGCAGCCACGGCTGTCGGGCAAGCACATCAAGGCGCCCAACAACCAGCACTGCGCCCAGGTCGGCGAGCTGCTGGCGCACATTCACCTGGCCACCCGCGAGCACATCATCGAGCGCAAGACCGACCGTGGCCTGGACTGGATGCTGGCTTCGGGTGCCGAGTTGTTGCCACGCCTGTCCGCCGAGCAAGCCGCACTGCTGCAGCCGGCACTGCAAGAGATCAGCGCGCACAAGGCGCAGATCCTGGCTTTGCCGCGGTCCAACCTGCATGCCGATCTGTTCCGCGACAACGTGATGTTCGAAGGCACCCACCTGACCGGTGTGATCGACTTCTACAACGCCTGCTCCGGGCCGATGCTGTATGACATCGCCATCACCGTGAACGACTGGTGCCTGGACGAGAAAGGCGCAGTGGATGTACCGCGTGCCCAGGCACTGCTGGCAGCCTATGCGGCGCTGCGGCCGTTCACGGCGGCCGAAGCCGAGCTGTGGCCGGAAATGTTGCGGGTAGGTTGCGTGCGCTTCTGGCTGTCGCGCCTGATCGCGGCCGAATCGTTTGCCGGGATGGATGTGATGATCCACGACCCGAGCGAGTTCGAAGTGCGCCTGGCACAGCGCCAGCAAGTGGCCTTGCACCTCCCGTTCGCCCTCTAGACCCCGTCTGCTTCTTCGCGGGCATGCCCGCGAAGAGGCCGGTACAGGCTTACAGCTGTTCCAGGCACCCCGCCAGCTCACCACCCAGCTTCTCAAGCAAGCGCTCATACCCTTTGCCATCCACCGGGTCGGTACCGCCTAGTGCATCCAGCTCGGCCAGACGCACCGGCAGCCCGGCAGTCAGGGTCTCGGCCAGGCGCGGTCGCAATGGCGGTTCGCTGAACACGCACGTCTTGCCCACTTCCTGCAGGCGCTTGCGCATGGCCGCTACATGTTGCGCCCCAGGCTGCACCTCGGACGCCACGCTGAACACGCCGGCGTGCTTCAAGCCATACTCAGCTTCGAAATAATCGAACGCTTCGTGGAACACGAAGTACGGCTTGTCGGCAATACCGGCCACCCGCGCCTTGATACGCTCATCCAAAGCATCCAGGCGTTCGTCGAAGGCCTTGAGGTTGTTTTGGTAGCGGGCAGCATTAGCCGGGTCGACCTGGGCCAGGTCAGACGCCATTTTTGCCGCGATTACCCGCGCGTTGACCGACGATAGCCACAAATGAGCATCCAGGCTGCCCGGGCGGTGATCGTGGTCATGATCGTCGTGATCCTCTTCCTCATGGGAATGGCTGTCCTCACCAAAGTGGCGCAGCTTCATGCCCGTCAGCGACTGCACAGCCACCGTCGCCTTGCTACGGCTCGCCAGTACCCGAGGCAGGAAATTCTCCATGTCCGGGCCGATCCAGTACAGCAGGTCGGCATCACCTACCCGCCGCACATCGGAGGGGCGCAATGCATAGTGGTGCGGCGAGGCACCTGGCGGCAGCAATACGTCAGGGCTGCCTACGCCATCCTGCACGGCGGCGGCAATCTGCTGCAGGGGCTTGATACTGGTGAGCACACGCACATCGGCGTGAGCGGAAAATGCGATGAAAGCGACAAACAGAGCTAGGAATCGGGACACGGTGGATACTCGAGTCGTCAGAAACAGGTAACATAATAACGTCTCCATCCAGAACCGTCGCTGCCCATGTCCATCACGCCGCTGGCCAACCGTCCTCACGATCACTCCCATTGCGTACACAGCGCACTGTCTGAAGCCGACGCCTTGTGCACCCGCCAGGGCCTGCGCCTGACTGCGCTACGCCGCCGTGTGCTGGAGCTGGTGTGGCAAAGCCACAAGCCGCTGGGCGCCTATGACATTCTCGCCGTGCTCAGCGAGCAGGACGGCCGCCGTGCCGCCCCGCCCACGGTATACCGCGCGCTGGATTTCCTGCTGGAAAACGGCCTGGTCCACCGCATCGCCTCGCTCAACGCCTTCATCGGCTGCAGCCACCCCGAGCACGTGCACCAAGGCCAGTTCCTTATTTGCCGGGCCTGCCATGTGGCCATCGAGCTGGAGCAGAGCAGCATCAGCGAGGCCATCATCAGCAGCGCCAAAGGCGTGGGCTTTGCGGTCGAGACCCAGACCGTGGAAGTGGTCGGCCTGTGCGGCAGCTGCCGGAGCGCGGCATGAGCGATGCCCTGATCCGTCTTGAGCAGGTCGGCGTCACCTATGGCGGCGAGGCGGTGCTCGACAGCATCGACCTGTCGGTCGCCCCCGGCCAGATCGTCACCCTGATCGGCCCCAACGGGGCGGGCAAGACGACCTTGGTCCGTGCCGTACTCGGGCTGCTCAAGCCGCACCGCGGCAAGGTATGGCGCAAGCCGAAGCTGCGCATTGGCTACATGCCGCAAAAGATTCAGGTCGATGCCACGCTGCCGCTGTCGGTGCTGCGCTTTTTGCGCCTGGTGCCCGGCGTAGACCGTGCAGCAGCCTTGTCGGCGCTACAGGAGGTAGGCGCCGAACAGGTCATCGACAACCCGATCCAGACCATTTCCGGCGGCGAGATGCAACGCGTGCTGCTGGCCCGCGCCCTGCTGCGCGAACCCCAGTTGCTGGTGCTCGACGAGCCGGTGCAGGGCGTGGATGTGGTCGGCCAGACCGAGCTGTACAACCTCATCACCCGCCTGCGTGATCGTCATGGTTGCGGCGTGCTGATGGTGTCCCACGACCTGCACCTGGTAATGAGCGCCACCGACCAGGTGGTATGCCTGAACCGTCACGTGTGCTGCTCGGGTCACCCCGAGCAAGTCAGCGGCGACCCGGCGTTCGTCGAGCTGTTCGGCCAGACCGCGCCAAGCCTGGCCATTTACCACCATCACCACGACCACAGCCACGACCTGCACGGTTCGGTGGTCGCCCCTGGCACCCATGTTCACGGAGAGCACTGCAAGCATGGCTGATTTTCTTCTCTACGCCCTGCTTGCCGGTTTGTCCCTGGCGCTGGTGGCTGGCCCGCTGGGCTCCTTCGTGGTGTGGCGACGCATGGCCTATTTTGGCGACACGCTGTCCCACGCGGCCCTGCTCGGCGTGGCCCTCGGGTTCGCCCTGGATGTCAGCCCGACGCTGGCAGTTACTATCGGCTGCCTGTTGCTGGCGATCCTGCTGGTCACCTTGCAGCAACGCCAACCGCTGGCCTCCGATACCCTGCTCGGCATTCTCGCCCCCAGCACCCTGTCGCTGGGCCTGGTGGTACTGAGTTTCATGCACGACGTGCGCATCGACCTTATGGCCTACCTGTTCGGCGACCTGCTGGCCATCAGCACCACCGACCTGGCCTGGATCCTCGGCGGCAGTGCGCTGGTGTTGCTGCTACTCGCCGCGCTGTGGCGGCCGCTGCTGGCGGTTACCGTGCACGAAGAACTGGCCATGGTCGAAGGCCTGCCGGTGGCCGGCTTGCGCCTGGCATTGATGCTGCTGATTGCGGTGGTGATTGCCGTGGCCATGAAGATCGTCGGTGTGCTGCTGATCACCTCGCTACTGATCATCCCTGCTGCTGCGGCGCAGCGACACGCCCGCTCCCCCGAGCAGATGGCCCTGGGCGCCAGCTTGCTGGGCGTCACCGCCGTCTGCGGTGGCCTGGCCATGTCCTGGTTCAAGGATACCCCCGCTGGCCCGTCGATCGTGGTCTGCGCGGCGGTGCTATTCTTGCTGAGCCTGGCCCTGCCGAAACGCTGAAAGACAGGGCGTGTGCAGGCACGCCTTGCAACCTTTTGCCGGGTAAAGGGTCTGTAAGACCTGTTTTCGAGCGTGCGCACCTGGGTGTAGACTTGCTCGCTTTTTGCGCAAATAGAGAGTCGCAGGAATGAAGCCGTTCGCCTCCCGTTATCTGCTTGTTGCCGCGTTTTCCCTGTTCCTGGGTGCCTGCTCCAGCGCGCCGGTCGAACAGGCCACCGCACCTGCCCAAGCCGATGCCTGGCAGCAGTTGCAACAAAACATCGCCAGCAACGAACTGGCCACCGCCGAAGACCAGCTTGCAGCCCTGCAGGCTCAGTCGCCCGACGACGCACGCCTGGAGCAATACCAGCGTCAGTTGGCCGAAGCCTACCTGCAACGCAGCCAGATCGTCTTGCAAAAGGGCGATGTGAACGCAGCGGCTACCGCCCTGGCCCGCGCCCGAGCTCTGATGCCACAAGCCCCGGCCGTGACCGGGGGCGACCCCCTGACCCAGGCACGCAAGGCCGAGCTGGAAAAAGCGGAGGCTGCCTTGAAAGCCGCCGAATCCAAGCCCCAGGCACGCCTCATTGACCCAACGGCGCCAAGCACGGTGGTGGCCTTGAAGACCACTGACAGCCGTGCCATGCGCCGCCAGCTCGATGACATTGCCGCCGATGTGGTGAGCTATGACTGCGAAGTGGTGTTTCAGGTGCCGCGTACCGACGATGCGCCGTGGCTGAAGACCTTGCTGGAGAAACGCGTGCGCAAGATCGACAGCGGGTTCGAGCTGAAGCAGAAGCATGAAATCCAGCGCTCGCTGCCGGCGCAGGTGGTTCTGGTTCCGCACCAGCATTGAGAATCTGGGGGCGCTGTGCTCCCCATCGCGACACAAGGCCGCCCCTACAGGGATAGCAGTTCCCTGTAGGGGCGGCCTTGTGTCGCGATGGGGTGTCGAAGCAGCCCTTAGGCCGGCACAGCCTCCGCGGCAGCTTCACGCTCCCACACCCTATGCCCCTCGACCGCTTTGACGAAAGCGTCCAGCGTCTTCTGGTCATCGCCCAGCAACAGCCCCTTGTCTTCCTTGAGGCCCAGTGCGTCCACCAGCACCTTGCCTTCTTTGGCAAAGCCGATCGCCTTCAGGTGCTTGTAGGCCTCGAGCAGGAAGTGCTTGGCCAACCCACTCGCCCCCAGCGCATCCAGCGCGGCCTTGCCGGCCGGTACCAATACCCCGTCGAACATGATCGAAGGCATGCCCTCCATCGACGCATCCACTGGCAGTGCCTTGCCGTCAGCAGCCTTGACCGGTGCCGAGGTTGGGCCAAGCAGCATGATGCGTGCGCTATGCGCCTCAAGCGCCTTGACCAGCCGGTCGACACTGCCGGCATCCACGCCATCGGCCAGCAGCACGGCTATCTTGCGCCCCTTGATGCCCACAACCCCCGGGTGGTTCATCTGGCTCAGCGCGGGGGACTCGGCCAGTTTGCTGCCCTTCACCTGAACGGTGCCCGCCTTGGGTGCCGGCAACCCCAGGTTGGCGGCCACGGCGGCGGCCAACTTGAGGTCGATGTTGGCTAGAATTTCATTCACCTCACGGGCACGAATGGCCTCGCGCTCGACCTTGCCCAGTTCGAAGCTGTAGGCCTTGATGATGTGCTGTTGCTCTGTCGGGCTCATGCTCTGGAAGAACAACCGCGCCTGTGAGAAGTGGTCGCCAAACGACTCGCTGCGCTGGCGAATCTTGTGCGCATCAACGCGTTCCTGATAGCTCTCGAAGCCGCCATCCTGCGCCGCAGGTGGCGTTTCCTTCGGCCAGCCGCCGTCGATGGAGTTCGGCTCATACGAGGCACGGCCCCTGTGCACGATGTGCTGGTGCAACGCGTCACGCTGGTTGTTGTGGTTGGGCGCCACCGGGCGGTTGATCGGGATCTGGTGGAAATTCGGCCCACCCAGCCGGCTCAGTTGCGTGTCGGTATAGGAGAACAGCCGGCCCTGCAGCAAGGGGTCATTGGTGAAGTCGATACCCGGCACGATATGGCCAGGGCAGAAGGCAACCTGCTCGACCTCGGCAAAGAAATTGTCCGGGTTGCGGTTCAGGACCATCTTGCCCAGCGGGGTAACCGGTACCAGTTCTTCGGGAATGATCTTGGTCGGGTCCAGCAGGTCGAAGTCGAATTTGTGTTCGTCAGCCTCAGGCACAATCTGCACGCCCAGTTCCCATTCCGGGTAGTCACCGGTTTCAATGGCTTCCCACAGGTCACGGCGCTGGAAGTCTGTATCCTTGCCCGCCAGTTTCTGGGCTTCGTCCCACAGCAGCGAATGCACGCCCTGGCTCGGCTTCCAGTGAAACTTGACGAAGCTGGCCACGCCCTCGGCATTGATCAGCCGGAAGGTGTGCACGCCAAAGCCTTCCATCATGCGCAGGCTGCGCGGGATGGCGCGGTCAGACATGGCCCACATGACCATGTGGGCCGATTCCGGTACCAGCGAGACAAAATCCCAGAAAGTGTCATGCGCCGAGCCGCCGGTAGGTATTTCGTTGTGTGGCTCCGGCTTAACCGCGTGAACAAAATCGGGGAACTTGATGGCATCCTGGATGAAAAACACCGGCATGTTGTTGCCAACCAGGTCGAAATTACCCTCGTCGGTATAGAACTTGACTGCAAAGCCCCGCACATCTCGCACCGTGTCGCCAGAACCACGTGGGCCCTGAACCGTGGAAAAGCGCACAAAAACCGGGGTGATCTTTTCCGGATCCTGCAGGAAACCGGCCTTGGTCAGTTCCGCGTGATTGCCATAGCTCTGGAAGAACCCGTGTGCACCGGTACCGCGTGCGTGCACGATGCGCTCGGGGATCCGCTCATGGTCGAAGTGGGTGATCTTCTCGCGCATGATGAAGTCTTCAAGCAGCGAAGGCCCGCGGTCACCCGCCTTCAGGGTGTTCTGATTGTCCGCAATACGTACGCCTTGGTTGGTGCGCAGCGCATGCCCGGTCGCATCACTGCGGTCGGCCTCCAGGCTTTGCAGCTTGGCATTGGTATTGGCCCGGTCAGGGGTCTGGGTGCCGGCGGCTTCACTCTGCTTGGGCGCGTCCGTTTTCTTGCTGGGCATGATCGGCTCTCCTCATCAGTCTTAAGGCTTGCCCGTTCAGGGCTTGTCCAAGTAGTGACTGGAGGGCGTGGCCGAGCGTTCAATCAGGATTACCAGTTGTCGCGATATGCCCGAAGGATTGGTGCATTACGAAATAAATGCTAAGAACAGCTATTGGAAAAGGCTAAAATGCGCGACCCCAGCTAACCGCTGACCCAAATTTCAATGCGCCCCACAAGGTTCGCTACGTGATCGAGTTCCAACAGGTACATAAAACCTACCGCGTTGCCGGTAGGGAAATCCCCGCACTGAATCCGACCAGCCTGACCATCGAAGATGGCCAGGTGTTCGGCCTGATCGGCCATTCCGGCGCCGGCAAAAGCACCATGCTGCGCCTGATCAACCGCCTGGAAGAACCCTCCGGCGGCAAGATCATCGTCGACGGCGAAGACGTCACCGCGTTCAACGCCAGCCAGCTGCGCGGCTTCCGCCAGCAGGTCGGGATGATTTTCCAGCACTTCAACCTGCTGGCTTCCAAGACCGTCGCCGACAACGTCGCCCTGCCGCTCACTCTGGCCGGCGAGCTGTCGCGCAGCGAAATCGACAAGCGCGTTACCGAGCTGCTGGCCCGCGTGGGCCTGTCGGACCACGCCAGAAAGTACCCGGCGCAGCTGTCCGGCGGCCAAAAGCAGCGTGTCGGCATCGCCCGCGCTCTGTCCACCAACCCGAAGATCCTGCTGTGCGACGAGGCCACCAGTGCCCTCGACCCGCAAACCACGGCCTCGGTCCTGCAACTGCTGGCCGAAATCAACCGTGAGCTGAAGCTGACCATCGTGCTGATCACCCACGAGATGGACGTGATCCGCCGTGTCTGCGACTGCGTGGCCGTGATGGACGCCGGCCAGATCGTCGAGCAAGGCTCGGTGGCCGATGTGTTCCTGCACCCGCAGCACCCCACCACCAAGCGCTTCGTCCAGGAAGACGAGCAGGTCGACGAAGGCGAGCAACGCGACGACTTTGCCCACGTGCCGGGCCGCATCGTGCGCCTGACCTTCCAGGGCGACGCCACCTACGCCCCACTGCTGGGCACCGTGGCCCGCGAAACCGGTGTGGACTACAGCATCCTCGCCGGGCGTATCGATCGCATCAAGGATGTCCCCTATGGCCAGCTCACCCTCGCCCTGATCGGCGGTGACATGGAAGCGGCGTTCGCCCGCTTCAAGGCAGCTGACGTACATATGGAGGTACTGCGTTGATGGACGCCCTGAATTTCTTTGCCAACGTCGACTGGGCCGAAATCTGGCTGGCCACCATCGACACCATGATCATGCTGTTCGGCTCGCTGTTCTTCACCGTGCTGCTGGGCCTGCCACTGGGTGTGCTGCTGTTCCTCTGCGGGCCGAAGCAAATGTTCGAACAGAAGGGCGTATATGCGCTGCTTTCGCTGGTGGTCAACATCCTGCGCTCGCTGCCGTTCATCATCCTGCTGATCGTGATGATCCCGTTCACCGTGCTGATCACCGGCACCTCGCTGGGCGTTGCCGGCGCCATCCCGCCGCTGGTGGTGGGTGCAACGCCGTTCTTCGCGCGCCTGGTGGAAACCGCCCTGCGTGAAGTGGACCGCGGCATCATCGAAGCTACCCAGTCGATGGGCGCTACCACCCGCCAGATCATCACCAGCGCGCTGCTGCCGGAGGCCCGCCCGGGTATCTTCGCGGCCATTACCGTCACCGCCATCACCCTCGTTTCGTACACCGCCATGGCCGGTGTGGTGGGTGCCGGTGGCCTGGGCGACCTGGCTATCCGCTTCGGTTACCAGCGTTTCCAGACCGACGTGATGGTCGTGACCGTGGTACTACTGCTGGTACTGGTTCAAGTACTGCAGAGCGTGGGCGACAAACTGGTCGTGCATTTTTCCCGTAAGTAACCCCAATGGGGTCGGCCTGGCCGACCCGTTCGGGGGCCGTCGCGGCCCTCACAAGGAGTGATCAATGAAGAAGCTGCTTGCTGTTGCTGCCGCTGTTGCGGCCTTCTCGGCCCACGCCGATACCCTGACCGTTGCCGCCACCCCGGTGCCGCATGCCGAAATCCTCAACTTCGTCAAACCGCAACTCGACAAAGAAGGCGTTGATCTGAAGGTCAAGGAATTCACCGACTACGTCCAGCCGAACGTACAGGTTGCCGAAAAGCGCCTGGACGCCAACTTCTTCCAGCACCAGCCGTACCTGGATGAGTTCAACAAGGCCAAGGGCACCCAACTGGTCAGCGTGGCCGGCGTGCACATCGAGCCGCTGGGGGTGTATTCGGCCAAGATCAAGAAGCTGGACGAGCTGTCTTCCGGCGCCACCGTGGTCATCCCCAACGACGCCACCAACGGCGGCCGCGCCCTGCTGCTGCTGGACAAGGCCGGTGTGATCAAGCTCAAGGACAGCAAGAACATCCTGTCCACCGTGAAGGATGTTGCCGAAAACCCGAAAAGCATCAAGTTCCGTGAGCTGGAAGCCGCCACCATCCCGCGTGTGCTGACCCAAGTCGATGCCGCCTTGATCAACACCAACTACGCGCTGGAAGCCAAGCTGAACCCGGAAAAAGACGCCCTGGCCATCGAAGGCAGCGACTCGCCTTACGTGAACATCCTGGTTGCCCGCCCGGACAACAAGGACTCGGACGACATGAAAAAACTGGCGGCTGCACTGCACTCGCCAGAGGTGAAGCAGTTCATCATCGAGAAGTACAAGGGCGCTGTGGTTCCGGCGTTCTGATCCAACATCC
>NZ_JBWKXT010000005.1:50191-93429 GCF_059423245.1 Pseudomonas sp. GW460-LB5 | reverse complement strand
CCGCTCCCACCAAGTAAGGCGTACGCCGATCCATGTGGGAGCGGCCTTGCGCCGCGAAAGGCCTGCGCAGCAGGCCCGAAATCTCAATCCCGCTTCAAAAGCCCAGGCAACTGCGCCACCAGCTTCTGGTTGTTGAAGGGCGCCCGAATGAACCCACGCTGACGCCCATCCGGCCCGACAACCGCCAGGTTGCCGCTGTGGTCCACGGTGTACCCCGGCTTGCTGGTATCGGCCGGGATGAACGGAATGCTCAAGGCATTGGCCAGCTTCTGGGTATCTTCGATCGACCCCGCCACCCCGACAAAGTCCTTGTCGAAATAGCCCAGGTACTGCTTCAGCTGGTTCGGCGTATCGCGGTTCGGGTCCACGCTCACCAGCACCACCTGCAGCCGGTCGACGGCTTCCTTGGGCAGCTCGCTCTTCACTTGGCGCAACTGGGCCAGAGTGGTCGGGCAGATGTCCGGGCAGTAGGTGTAGCCGAAGAACAACAGCGACCATTTGCCTTTCAGGTCATCCAGCTGCACGGGCTGGCCGTCCTGGTTGGTCATGGTCACGTCGGCCACGCTGCGGCTCTGCGGCAGCAGGATGATGCCGGCATCAATCAGCTCGGCGGGGTTGGCCTGGTCGCGGCCATTGAGCACCTTGTTGACGGTAAGGCCCAGGATCAACGCGACCAGGGCGACGAGGATGAAGACGGTTTTCTGGGTTCGGGTCATAGGTTCAGCAACAAGTAGTGGTCGAGGAGCAACGCGATGAACAGCGCGAACAGGTAGCCAATAGAGTACTTGAAGGTACCGATCGCCGCGTGCGGCCGGCTGCCACGGTACAGCACCCAGGCCCATTGCAGGAAGCGCAGGCCCAACGCCAGGGCAGAGGCCAGGTACAGCAAACCGCTCATGTGGATGGCATACGGCAGCAGGCTCACCGCCAGCAGTATCAGGGTGTACAGCAGGATATGCAGCTTGGTGTAGCGCTCCCCGTGGGTCACCGGCAGCATCGGGATATCGGCCTTGGCGTATTCTTCCTTGCGGTGAATGGCCAGCGCCCAGAAGTGCGGCGGGGTCCAGGCGAAGATGATCAGCACCAGCAGCAAGGGTTCAGCGCTGACATGGCCGCTTACCGCCACCCAGCCGAGCAGCGGCGGGGCGGCGCCGGCCAGGCCGCCAATGACGATGTTCTGTGGCGTGGCCCGTTTGAGAAAGCCGGTGTAGAGCACCGCATAACCCAGCAGCGAAGCCAGGGTCAGCCAGGCAGTGAGGGCGTTGGTGAACACCAGCAGCAGGGCCATGCCCAGCAGCGCCAGCGCCAGAGCGAACAGCAACGCCGGTAGCGGTTCGACCCGGCCTTGGGCCAGCGGCCGCTTGTGGGTACGGGCCATCAGCGCATCGATGCGCCGGTCCACCACATGGTTGACCACCGCCGCAGCGCCAGCGCACAGGCCGATGCCCAGGTTGCCGAACAGCAGCACGCTCCAGCCGACACCCGCCCGTGTGGCCAGGAACATGCCTGCCAGCGAGGTGATCAGCATCAGAACCACCACCTTGGGCTTGGTCAGCTCCAGGTAATCGCGCCAACTGGCCCGCCGTGCGCTCAGAAGCGTCGCCACGAATCGTTCCTCATGTGATGGGAGATGCCCACACCGGCCACCGGCCGCAGGCGCCAGCCTTGGCCGACGCCCACGCGAACCTTGTCGACCACTCGAATGCGGTAGTTCACCAGCACCATGCTCAGCAGCAGCAGCGCCCCGCCGGCATTGTGCGCAACAGCTACCGCCAGCGGCAGGTGAAACACCACGTTGCTGATACCCAGGCCCACTTGCAGGGCCAGCGCCAGCATTACCAGCCGCGCCAGGCCGGGGAGGCCACAGCGGTGCAGCTTCCAGCTGAGCATCAGCAGCACGCAAGTCACCAGTAGCGCGCCCAGGCGGTGGCTGATGTGGATGGCCGTGCGGGCATCACTGTCCAGTTGCCCGCCCAGGTAATTGGGGCCGACGTGCTGCGTCAGGTGGAAGCCATTGCTGAAGTCCGCCGCCGGCCACCACTGGCCGTGACAGGTAGGCAGGTCGATGCAGGCGACTGCTGCGTAATTGGCACTGACCCAGCCCCCCAAAGCGATCTGGCCGATCACCACCAACAAGGCCAGCGCAGCGATCCGCCGCAGGCTCAACGGCAGTTTCGGCAAAGGCGCAAAGGCACGGGACAGGCGCAGGGACAACAGGAACAACAAGCTCAAGGTAGTAAAGCCACCCAGCAAATGCGCCGTGACCACCTGCGGCCACAGCTTCAGGGTAACCGTCCACATGCCGAAGGCTGCCTGGGCCAGCACCACACCCAGCAGCAGCACCGGCAGGCGATACGGTTGGCCATCGCGGGCATGCCGACGCAGCGCCTGGAAGGCGAGCAGGGCAATCACCATGGCCAAGGTACCTGCGAAATACCGATGGACCATCTCGGCCCAGCCCTTGGCCTCTTCCACCGGGTGATCGGGGAAGTGCAGCTCGGCATGGGCGAGCTGGGCCTCGCTCTTGGGTACGCTGATGAAGCCATAGCAACCCGGCCAGTCAGGGCAGCCAAGGCCGGCATGGGTCAGGCGGGTATAGGCACCGAGCAGGACAACCAGCAGTGCCAGCAGGGTGGCGAACACAGCGATGCGGAATCCAGGTCTGGCCATGGCAGGCTCCTAGCCGATGTTGGACAGCTTGAGCAGGTGGCGCAGGTCATCCAGCACATGCTTGCCGTTGGCCTTGCCGTCGTAACGCAGCACCAGGTTGCCGTGGGGGTCGACGATCCACAGTTGCGGGCCAGGCTCGCCCACCTTCTGCAAATAGCGCGGGGCATCCAGCGGGTAGCGTTGCAGCTGCGGGTACTCGCGGCCCAGCAGCGCCTGGTAGTCGGCGCTCAGCGGCTGGGCTGTGGCCAGTGCATGGCTGGCACGGCTGGCGTCGCGGCCCAGGCCCACCTGGATCTGCCGGGCGAGGTACACCAGGCGCTGGCAGTCCTCGGCACAGGCTTCCGGGGCGCTGACCAGCAATTGCCAGCGCTCGTCCTCGCCTGACACGCCGATATCAGTACGGCTCTCACCGTTGCCGATCATATCGCCGTGGTAGCTGCGGCCCTCCGGCACCCAGAACTTCAGCTTGTACATGCTGGTGGCCAAAATCATCGGCCCGAGCACTACCAGCAGGATCAGCAAAAGCTGCAAACGCCCGCGGGCTCTGGGTTTGCTACGTTCAGGCACGTCCAGTGGAGTGGCGGTGGCCATGGCGTTTCTCCTTGTTGTGGTGCCAGCCGAAATAGAGGTAAAGCAGAACCAGTGCACCCGCCAGGGCAAACCACTGCACGGCGTAGCCCAGGTGTTTTTCCGGGCCCATGGCGACAACCGGCCAGTCCAGGCGATAGGCCGCCGGGCCGGGCTCCAGGCGCAACTCATGGGCATAGCCTTCGCGGGCTAGCTGCGGCCATAGCTGCGCGGCAGCAACGGCGGTGAGCAGATGCGGCCATTGGCCGCCTTCAGGGTCGGGATGCAGCTGGAACGTGCTGCCGGGCGACACATACACCGAAGCGTCCAGTGCCAAGGCCTGTGGAGGGGTATTGAAATGCACCGGCACGCGGCGGTCTGGCCATGGCAGCCAGCCGCGGTTGATCAGCAGCCACTGGCCACTGGCCTGGTCATGGAAGGGTTGCAGCAGTTCGACACCGGCCTGGCCATCGCGCATGCGGTTGTCCAGCAGCACGCTGTGCTCGGCATCGAAGCGGCCGTACAGGTGCACGCGGCGGAAGGCGTTGTCGTCGTTTGATGCGAGCTGGGCCGTGGCGATCGGCGCTTCGACCCGCCGTTCGGCATAAGTGGCCAGCAGCACGCGCTTTTCCTCGGCCCGGCCGAGTTGCCAGCAGCCAAGCGCGATCAGCCCTGGCAGCAGTGCAAGCACCACCAGGGTCGGAATCCAGCCTGGGCGAAACCGCCTCACGGGCGCCTCGCTATACTTATCCACATCACCGCATCCCCCCGGAGTAGCGCCATGCTCAAGGCCGCGATTGTCCTGATGCTGTTGGCCACGATTGCCAGCCTGTTCAGTGGCCTGGTGTTTCTGGTCAAGGACGATGAAAACTCGACGCGTCTGCTGAAGGCTCTGACCGTGCGGGTGACCCTGGCGGCCCTGACAATTGCCCTGGTCGCCTGGGGTTTGCTCAGCGGTCAGCTGGTTTCACACGCCCCCTTCTGAAACTGCACTCGTTTTGCCGGCGATTGGCCCTACAGCACATACACAAAAATGAACAACCCCACCCACACCACGTCGACGAAGTGCCAATACCAGCTGGCTGCCTCGAAGCCGAAGTGTTTCTCGGGGTTGAAATGCCCGCGCAAGATGCGCACGAACATCACGATCAGGATGATCGTGCCCAAGGTCACGTGGGCACCGTGGAACCCGGTGAGCATGAAGAACGTCGCGCCATAGATCCCCGACCCCAGCGTCAGCCCCAGCTTGGTATAGGCTTCGTGATACTCGAAGGCTTGCAAGGCAATGAAGCTGAGCCCCAGCAGGATGGTCAGGGCCATCCAGAATTTCAGCGGACCACGGTGGTCACGGCGCAGGGCGTGGTGGGCGATGGTGATGGTCACACTGGAACTGACCAGCAAGATCGTGTTGATCAGTGGCAGGTGCCACGGGTCGATTACTTCTTTGGGCGGCGGGAACAGTTTCGGATCCGGCGTGTGCAGCAGCGGCCAGGTGAACTCGAAAGTCGGCCACAGCATGTGTGCAACCCCTTTAGCGCCTTCACCTCCCAGCCACGGCCCGGCAAGCACGCGCACGTAGAACAGCGCACCGAAGAAGGCCAGGAAGAACATGACTTCAGAGAAGATGAACCAGCTCATCCCCCAGCGGAACGAGCGGTCCAGCTGCGGGCTGTACAACCCGGCGCGGCTCTCCTTGACCACCGCCCCAAACCAGCCGAACAGCATGTAGGCAAGGAACAAAGCGCCCACGAAGAAAATCAGCGGGCCATGCGATTCCGGGTGGCCGGCCTTCATGTCGTTGAACCAGGTGCCCAGGCCAAACACCGTGATGAACATGCCGATGGTGGCGATGATGGGCCACTTGCTCTGCGCCGGAACGTAGTAGTGCTGATGACTTGCCATTGCTGTTCTCCTTCCCTTAACGGGCGCCCTGGACGTCCTGGGCCGCAACATGCGCGACCGGCGGGTGGCGAGCGGTGATGTCGAACAAGGTGTAGGCCAGTGTCAGGTGCTTCACGCTGGCCGGCAGGTCGCGGTCGACGATGAAGCGCACCGGCATCTCGATGCGTTCGCCGGGCTGCAGCACCTGCTGGGTAAAACAGAAGCACTCGGTCTTGTGGAAGTACGCCGCGGCCTCGGCCGGGGTGATGCTGGGTATGGCTTGCGCGCTCATCGGCCGATCGGTCGGATTGTGCGCAACGAATATCATCTGGTTCACCGCACCCGGGTTGACCTCCAGCTGGTCGGCAGTGGAATAGAAATCCCAGACCATGTCGCTGGCATTGGTCGACATGAACTGCACCCGCACCGAACGCGACGGGTCGCTAACCTGGCTGCCCTCGTATTGCCCACCGGTCTTGCCGTTGATGCCAAAGGCCTTGCACATCACGTCGTAGATCGGCACCAGGACGAAGCCGAAGGCGAACATCACCACCGTCAGCATCAACAGGCGCGTTACCAGGCGTTTCAGCGACAGGCCGTTCATGACAGGTTTCCTATTTCACTTCCGGTGGGGTCTGGAAGGTGTGGTAAGGCGCAGGGGAGGGGATCGACCACTCCAGGCCCTCGGCGCCATCCCAGGGTTTGGCCGGTGCCGGCGCGCCACCGCGAATGCACTTGATGACAATGAACAGGAAGAAGATTTGCGTGGCGCCGAACATGAAGGCACCGATCGACGACACCATATTGAAGTCGGCGAACTGCAGGTTGTAGTCGGGGATGCGACGCGGCATGCCGGCCAGCCCTACGAAGTGCATCGGGAAGAAGGCCATGTTCATGCCGATGAACGACAGCCAGAAGTGCAACTTGCCGAGGGTTTCGTCGTACATGTGGCCGGTCCATTTCGGTAGCCAGTAGTAAGCCGAGGCAAAGATGCCAAAAATCGCCCCGGGTACCAGCACGTAGTGGAAGTGCGCCACCACGAAGTAGGTGTCGTGGTACTGGAAGTCCGCCGGGGCGATCGCCAGCATCAGCCCGGAGAAACCGCCGATGGTGAACAGGATGACGAAGGCGATGGCGAACAGCATCGGCGTCTCGAAGGTGAGCGAGCCTTCCCACATGGTGCTGACCCAGTTGAACACCTTCACCCCTGTGGGCACGGCAATCAGCATGGTGGCGTACATGAAGAACAGCTCGCCCACTACCGGGATGCCGACCACGAACATGTGGTGGGCCCAGACGATGAACGACAGAAAGGCAATTGCGCCGGTGGCGTACACCATCGAGGTGTAGCCGAACAGCGGCTTGCGCGAGAACGCCGGGATGATCGAGCTGACCGCGCCGAACGCCGGCAGGATCATGATGTACACCTCGGGGTGGCCGAAGAACCAGAACACGTGCTGGAACAGCACCGGGTCACCGCCACCGGCCGCGCTGAAGAAACTGGTGCCGAAGTGAATGTCCATCAGCATCATGGTCACCACGCCGGCCAGCACCGGCATCACCGCGATCAACAGAAAGGCCGTGATCAGCCAGGTCCAGACAAACAGCGGCATCTTCATCAGGGTCATGCCTGGCGCACGCAGATTGAGGATGGTGGCAATCACGTTGATCGCGCCCATGATCGAGCTGATGCCCATCAGGTGGATGGCGAAAATGAAGAAGGTGACGCTGGCGGGTGCATAGGTGGTGGACAGCGGGGCGTAGAAGGTCCAGCCGAAGTTCGGCCCGCCACCCGGGCTGAACAGGGTCGAAACCAGCAGCAGGAACGCCGCCGGCAGCAGCCAGAAGCTGAAGTTGTTCATCCGCGGCAAGGCCATGTCGGGCGCCCCGATCATCAACGGGATCATCCAGTTGGCCAGGCCGACGAAGGCCGGCATCACTGCACCGAACACCATGATCAGGCCATGCATGGTGGTCATCTGGTTGAAGAACGCCGGCTCCACGATCTGCAAGCCTGGCTGGAACAGTTCGGCCCGGATGACCATGGCGAACGAGCCACCCAGCAGGAACATGATGAAGCTGAACCACAGGTACATCGTGCCGATGTCTTTATGGTTGGTGGTCAGCACCCAGCGCATCAGGCCCTTGGCCGGGCCGTGCGCATGGTCATGGCCGTGGGCTTGGTCGTCGATCACTGCACTCATGTCCTGTCTCCTGCAACCCATTGGTTGCCGCGAGTAACCCGGTTCACTTGGCTTCTGCCTGCTTCAGCGCCAGCACGTCCTTCGGCGTGACCATGTCGCCTTTGTTGTTACCCCAGGCATTGCGCTCGTAGGTGACCACAGCAGCGATGTCGACTTCCGACAGTTGCTTGCCAAAGGCGGCCATGGCCGTGCCGGGCTTGCCGTGGAAGACAATGCTCAGATGGCCTTCCTTCGGCCCGGTGGCAATCTTCGAGCCCTTGAGCGCCGGGAACATCGGCGGCAGGCCCTGGCCTTCGGCCTGGTGACAGGCCACGCAGGTGGTGTGGTAGACCTTGTCGCCACGCGCCACCAGCTCTTCCAGGGTCCATTCCTTGCTGGTCAGCTCCTTGAGCTTGGCGGCTTCAGCCTTGCGCTCGCCCAGCCAGGTGTCGTAGTCGGCCTTGGACTTGACCTCGACCACCACCGGCATGAAGCCGTGGTCCTTGCCGCACAACTCGGTGCACTGGCCACGGTAGATGCCGGGCTTCTCGATACGGGTCCAGGCTTCGTTGACGAAGCCGGGGATGGCGTCACGCTTGACCGCAAAAGCCGGCACCCACCAGGAGTGGATGACATCCGCGGCGGTCACCAGGAAGCGCACCTTGGCACCCACCGGCAGCACCAGCGGCTGGTCGACTTCAAGCAGGTAATGCTCGTCCTTGGGGGCCTTGTTGTGAATCTGATCGGCAGGGGTGGCGAGGTTGCTGAAGAACTCCACGTCCTGACCCAGGTATTTGTAGTGCCACTTCCACTGGTAGCCGGTGACCTGGATGTCGATGTCCGACTCGCTGGCGTCGTAGATGTCGATCAGGGTCTTGGTGGCCGGAATGGCCATCACCACCAGAATCAGGAAGGGCACCACGGTCCAGAGGATTTCCACCCAAGTGTGCTCGTGGAAATGCGCAGCCTGCTGGCCAGTGGAGCGGCGGTGGACGACCATCGACCAGAACATCGCGCCAAACACCACGATGCCAATGATCACGCAGATCCAGAAGATGGTCATGTGCAAGTCGAAGACGGCGTTGGAAACTTCCGTCGCCCCCGGGTGCATGTTCACGGTCCAGGCGGCATTGGCCTGACCAAAAACCGACCACAACAGGAGGCCCATCCAGACATGTGGATGTCGCATCATTGCGGGTTCCCCTTCTAATTCTTGTTGTCCCGGAGGCGTGGCCTGCGGCAAGAGGGAACGGCGGTCAAGACTGCCTGGCTTCGACGACCGAGCCCCTGCTAAAAGCAGTCGGGCCTCATCAACGAATCACGTTCAACGGGAGTATAGACAGCGACCAATGGCACGCAATGAAGCGTGTGAAATGAACTTCACGAAATGGCTGAATGGCCTGAAAGCCGCGTGCTTGATGGGGAATGGCGTAATAATGGCACGGCTATATGCCTGATAGCGCACACGTTTGCGCGACTTATAACAAATACGTCTTAGGTATTCTGTATACCGAGCTAATTTAGTGTCTTCCGTTTGAAACGTAATGTCCCTGGAGTTGTCATGAACATCGCTGCTGTACGCGAGCAGGTAAGCCAAGCCCATCAACATGAAGGCCAGACCGGCCAATTGAAAGAGCGTCTCGAGCTGCAACTGCCCCACCTGCATCCCTCGATCCAACTGCCTGAGCAGGACGCCCAGGGTACTTTGGCGCGCTTCGTCAGCGCCTACATCGATCAGGTTCCGGAACTGCTGGAGGCCGCCCACGCGGTCGCCCGCGAAGCCGGGATCGAATCGCAGATCAAACCCGTACTGAAAATTGCCGAAGCCTACTTCCTGCAGCCGCCCAGCGTGATGCAAGGGCATGTCGGCCTGGACTGCTTGCTGGATGAGGCCTACCTGGCGCACCGCCTGGTGGAAGAGGTGAATGACTTGTACATCCGCCACTTCCAGCAGCCATTGATCCCGGTCGACACCACTGTCGCCAACCTGATTGCCCACCAGTTGATTGGCGAAAGCTTTGCCAACCAGCTGGATGAAGTGGTGCACCACTCGGTTGACGAAATGCTCAATGACGAAAGCTTTGCGGTGGAGTCGGTGGAGGCGTACCGCGAGAAGCTGAGCAGCCCGGCAACCGGCGAGGCGTGGAAGCGCTGGCCTTGCCTGTCGCGCCAGCTGGGTGTGGAGCTGGGTCAACCAGCCTGATATTCCAGTAACGGCCTCTTCGCGGGCTCGCCCGCTGCCACAGGTACTGCACAGCATTGAGTGTCTGCGCGGTCCCTGTGGCAGCGGGTTCACCCGCGAAGAGGCCAGTTCAGGCGATAGAAGTTTTCAGGCCCCAACCCCCGCCGTAGTCCGCAACCGCCCCTCGATCCGCCGCTTCAGGCGCCGCTGCTCTATCAGCAACCGTGACCCATTGGCCGAATTGCTGCGGCTCCAGTCCTCCAGCAACTCAAGGCACGAGTGATCGATATAGCTCAGGTTACCCAACGGCACATGCAGCGTAGTGCCCGCCGGTACCGTATCCAGCACCTGGGTCAGCGCCGGCACCTTGAGGAACGTCGCCGCGCCACTGAGGCGCAGTTCCATGTGCCCGGCCTTCTCCAGGCTCACCAGGTTGATCTTCAGCCGCGCCGCCTTGAACGCCAGCTTCAGCAGGGTCAGGGCAAAGCCCAGCAGCACGCCGGTCAGCAGGTCGGTGAAGATGATCGCCAGGGCTGTCGCCGCATAGGTGAACATCGGCATGCGGCCATAACGGCCCAGGCCACGAAACGCCTTGAAATCAACCAACTTCACCCCGGTAAACACCAGCACACCCGCCAGGCTCGCCACCGGAATCTGCTGCAGCACGCTGCTCAACACCACCACGAAGGCCAACAGCCACAGCCCGTGGAAGATCGCCGATGCCCGTGTCTGCGCGCCCGCCTGCACATTGGCCGAACTGCGCACGATCACGCCCGTCATCGGCAGCGCTCCGAGCACGCCACAGAGCATGTTGCCGATACCTTGGGCCGACAGCTCACGGTCGAAGTCCGAACGCTGGCCGCTGTGCATCCGGTCCACCGCCGCAGCCGACAGCAAGGTTTCGGCGCTGGCGATGAAGGCCAGGGCAAAGGCGGCAACCAGCAGGGTAGGGTCGGCCAGTTGCATCAGGTCACCCGGGCGGATCCAGTCGACGGCCTCGGACAGGTCTGCCGGCACCTGCACACGGTTTACCGGCAAGGCCAGCCACATACTGATGACGGTCATGGCTGCAACACCCAACAGGGCCCCAGGGACGAAGCGCAGCCGCTGGGGCCGCAGGCGCTCCCAGCCCCACATGATAGCGATGGTACCCAGGCCGAGCGCACCCGCCATCCAGCCGGAGCCTGAGCGTTCCTGTGGCAGGGCTGCGGCCACGGTGGACGGGAATTCCAGCAGGTTCTGCAGCCCCGAAGGCTGCGGCGCTGTATCGAACATCACATGTATCTGCGACAACACGATCAGCACGCCGATGCCCGCCAACATGCCGTACACCACCGCTGGCGCAGTGACGCGAAACCAGCAACCCAGACGCAGGCGCCCAGCCAGCAACTGCAGCAGCCCCGCCAGCAACAAGATCGGCCCGAGCATGGCCACGCCATGCTGGCGCACCAGCTCGAACACCAGTACCGCCAAGCCGGCGGCCGGGCCACTGACCTGCAATGGCGAACCGGCGAGGAAACCCACCACAACGCCGCCGATAATGCCGGTAATCAGGCCCTTGGCCGGCGGCATGCCCGATGCAATCGCGATACCCATGCACAATGGCAGGGCCACCAGAAAGACCACCACCGACGCCAGCAACTCACGCGGCAGGGCCGCTTTCAACTGTGTAATGTTCACCGTGTTTCTCCTTTCTTTGTCACACGGTCATTCCTCTGACCGTGGGCACGTTTGCCCCTGACTAGCGCGCAAGCGCGGGCCGCCAGCGGGCTTGCCGGCAGGGCAGTCAGGGAATTCAAGGCAGCCGAAGGCCGCGCCACACCCCAGCAGGGTGCAGCCGGCTATCAAGGTTCTAGCGGTGGATGGGTCGCTTAGTAGCGGCCTCTCGGAGTAGCGCAGGGGACCGGCTCGCCAGCAGCCAGGGGCAGGAAGCTGTCGCTGATGGCGTCGTAGGCTTCGATCTTGCTGGTTTCGATGTCGTAAACCCAGCCATGAATGAACAGCTCACCGGCTGCAAGGCGCGAAGCAACCGAAGGGTGGGTGCGCAGGTGATGCAACTGGGCGATCACGTTTTCCTTGGTCAGCACCTGCATGGTTTCGTGTTCGGTACCGCACGAGCAGTTGTTCTCGACCACGGTACGTGCCACTTCGGCATGGCGCAGCCAGGCAGAAACAGTCGGCATCTTGGTCAGCGATTGCGGGTTGAGTACCGCACGCATGGCGCCACAGTCGGAGTGGCCACAGACGATGATGTGGTGCACTTTCAGCGCAAGCACGGCGTATTCGATGGCGCTGGAAACGCCGCCGTTCATCTGGCCGTAGGGCGGTACCACGTTACCCACGTTACGGGTTATGAACAGGTCGCCGGGCGAGCTCTGGGTGATCAACTCGGGGACGATGCGCGAGTCGGCGCAGGTGATGAACATGGCACGCGGCGTTTGCGCAGTGGCGAGCTTCTTGAACAGCTCTTGCTGCTCGGGGAAGACGTCATGGTGAAAGCGCAGGAAGCCGTCGACGATGTGCTTCAGGGCGGCATCGGCGCCCTCGGCGGGTACATCCGGAACGACCTTGGATGGGTCCTTGACGGGCATGATTCATCCTCTTGACGGTGTGGTGGTAAATCCATTTTACCGGGGAAAGATTATGGCTATGCAGGGTTTTAGATGACACGCACGGGCCATAGATCACAGTCGGTGTGGACTGATTGCCTACGCTAGCGGGGAAAACTTAACTGAAACTTAATTCGGAGGCTCTAGAACGGGTGTTCCAGATGTAAAAGGCGGGAGCTGGATAATAGCAAAAAAACATCAACTGCCAATATGTATTAGCGCAATTATTAACTCGGATTAGTTGTATTGAGGGCTGGCAATAGGCCCCATTTGGGAACCTGAGACCTCCAAGGTACCTGTGGGAGCGGGCATGCCCGCGAAAAGGGCAACTCGGTATATGGCACCGGCTGCGCCGGTGTTCGCGGGCACGCCCGCTCCCACAAAAACCGTGATCTGTTCAAAGATCAAAATAGGGGCATCTGCCCACCGGGCGGGCAGAAGGCAGAGCAATCCAGCGTCTGTGCCTCGCGCCCTTCAAAATCCAGCCGCTTCATGGCTTTGGCAAAGCGCTGAGCCAACAACTCGGCAAATACCCCTTCACCGCGCCTGCGCGCACCAAACCGGCTGTCATACAGCTCGCCGCCCCGGCTCTGGCGGATCAGGCTCAACACATGGGCCGCCCGTTGCGGATAATGGTCCTGCAGCCACTGCTCGAACAGAGGCGCCACTTCCAGTGGCAGGCGCAGCATCATGTAGGCCGCGCTCTGTGCGCCAGCTTCCTTGGCAGCCTCCAGCAAGCGCTCCAGCTCACTGTCGTTGATCATCGGAATCATCGGCGAACACAGCACCCCCACTGGCACACCCGCCTCGCGTAGCACGCGGATGGCCCTCAACCGGGCATTGGGTGACGCCGCCCGCGGTTCCAGAACCCGCTTGAGGTCGTCGTCCAGCGTCGTCAGGCTGATCATCACTCGCGCCAGTCGTTGCCGGGCCATTTCGGCCAGCAGGTCGAGGTCACGCAACACCAGCGAGCCCTTGGTCACGATGGTCACCGGGTGACGAAAACGCAGCAACACTTCGAGCAGGCGCCGTGTCAGCAACTGGTCCCGCTCGATCGGCTGGTACGGGTCGGTATTGGAGCCCAGGTTGATCGGCGCGCACACGTAGCCCGGTTTGCTCAACTGCTGCGCGAGTATCTCGGCGGCATTGGTCTTGGCGATCAGCTTGGTTTCGAAGTCCAGGCCGGGGGAGAGGTCCCAATAGGCATGGGAAGGCCGGGCATAGCAGTAGATGCAGCCATGCTCGCAGCCGCGGTAAGGGTTGATGGAGCGGTCAAAGGGCAGGTCGGGCGATGTATTGCGGGTGATGACCGATTTCGCTGTCTCGCTGCGCACTTCGGTGCCTTGGGTCTGCGGCACTTCCTGATACCAGCCGTCGTCCTCGACCACCGAATGGTTGGGGGCAAAGCGGTTATGCGGATTGTGCGCCGTGCCACGGCCCTTTAATGGTGCTGGAGGATTCATGGCTAACCCCTATACTGTATTTACATACAGTATCGCGACTACCATGAATCCACCAGCGCCTCTGATCCGACAGCCAGTGCTTACTCTGTCGGTTTCTTCAGCTTCGGATTAGGGAAGAACTGCACCGTCTGTACTTTGGCCGGCGCCGCCTTGGGTGCCAGGTGGTTAACCCGGGTACCGAGCTCCTTGGGCACCGACAAGCCCTGCTCGTTGAGGGTGTCGGTGAACCCGCAGGCGACGCACTCGCGGTGCGGTACGTCGTCTTCGCTCCACATCATCAGCTTGTCAGGCTCGCTGCATGCGGGGCATACCGCCCCGGCAATGAAGCGCTTCTTGGTCTTGTTCACAGCTACCTCGCTCACGCCGCAGCGCCTTCGGTAAGGCCGCTGTGCCGCAGCAGCGCATCAATGGAAGGCTCACGGCCACGGAAGTCGACAAACAGCACCATCGGCTCGCGCGAACCGCCACGGGCCAGGATAGCCTCGCGGAAGGCGCGGCCGGTCTCGGCATTCAGCACACCTTCTTCCTCGAAGCGCGAGAAGGCGTCAGCCGACAGCACTTCAGCCCACTTGTAGCTGTAGTAGCCCGCCGCATAACCGCCAGCAAAGATGTGCGCGAAGCTATTGGGGAAGCGGTTGTACGCCGGTGGGCGCATGACCGACACCTCGTCGCGCACGCCTTCGAGCACCTGCAGCACGCTGCGGCCGTCGCCATGGCTGGCGTGTAGCTCGAAGTCGAACAGCGAGAATTCAAGCTGGCGCACCATCATCATGCCCGACTGGAAGTTCTTCGCCGCCAGCATTTTGTCCAGCAGGTCCTGAGGCAAGGCCGCGCCGGTTTCGTAATGGCCGGAGATCAGTGCCAGGCCTTCTGGCTCCCAGCACCAGTTTTCCATGAACTGGCTCGGCAGCTCGACCGCGTCCCAGGCCACGCCGTTGATACCCGAAACACCGGCATGCTCGATGCGGGTCAGCAGGTGGTGCAGGCCGTGGCCGAATTCGTGGAACAGGGTGGTGACTTCATCATGGGTCAGCAGTGCCGGCTTGCCGGGTGCGGCCGGAGTGAAGTTGCACACCAGGTTGGCCACCGGGCTCTGCAGTTCGCCACCGGCAGTACGACGACGGTCGCGGGCGCCATCCATCCAGGCCCCGCCGCGCTTGTTGGCGCGGGCGTAAAGGTCGAAGAAGAAGCGGCCGACATGCTGGCCGTTTTCCTTGATCTCGAACAGGCGTACGTCCGGGTGCCAGCTGTCGAAGCCCTTGAGTTCGGCGATTTCGATGCCGTACAGGCGCTGCACAATGCTGAACAGGCCACCCAGCACCTTATCGATCGGGAAATAGGCACGCAGGGCTTCCTGCGACACGCTGTAGCGCTGCTCGCGCAGCTTCTCGCCAAAGTAGCCGGCGTCCCAGCTGGCCAGTTCAGGGCAGCCTTGCTCAGCGGCGTAGGCCTTGAGCTGCTCCAGGTCCTGGGCTGCAAAAGGCTTGGAACGCTTGGCCAGGTCACGCAGGAAGCTCAGCACCTGGTCGCTGGACTCAGCCATTTTGGTGGCCAGGCTCAGCTCGGCGTAGTTCTTGTAGCCCAGCAGTTCGGCCAGCTCCTGGCGCAGGTCAAGGATTTGCTGCATGACCGGGCCGTTGTCGAACTGGCCGGCATTCGGGCCCTGGTCCGAGGCGCGGGTGCAGTAGGCGGCGTACACTTCTTCGCGCAGGGCGCGGTCGCTGGCGTAGGTCATCACGGCGTAGTAGCTGGGGAATTCCAGGGTAATCAGCCAGCCTTCAAGGCCCTTGGCCTGGGCCGCAGCGGCCATCTGCGCCTTGGCCGAGTCGGTCAGGCCGGCCAGCGCGGCTTCGTCGGTAACGTGCTTGGTCCAGGCCTGGGTAGCGTCGAGCAGCTGGTTGGAGAAGCGGCTGCCCAGCTCGCTGAGCTTGCTTTGCACTTCGGCATAGCGCTGCTGCTTGTCCGCCGGCAGGTCGATACCCGACAGGCGGAAGTCACGCAGCGCATGCTCGAGGATAGTTTTTTGCGCCACGTCGAAACCGGCGGCTTCAGGGCTGTTGATCAACGCCTGGTAGGCGTCGAACAGCGCACGGTTCTGGCCCAGTTCGGTAGAGTAGGCGCTCAGCGCTGGCAGGCACGACTCGTAAGCCTCGCGCAGCTCTGCGCTGTTGCACACTGCGTTGAGGTGGCTGACCGGGCTCCAGGCAGCGCCCAGGCGGTCGTTCAGTTCGTCTATCGCCAGCACCAGGCCAGCCCAGGTAGGGGCCTTGCCCTGCTTTTCGAGGATCTCGGCAATGGCTTTACGGTTGTCGGCCAGGATCGCTTCGATCGCCGGCAACACGTGTTCGGCACGGATTTGCGAGAAGGGCGGCAGATCGTGGGATTGCAAAAGCGGGTTGTTCGCAGTCACGGTTTGGATACCTTGGCAGAAGAAACACTGCCCCATCTTAATTACAATCGACGCCGACCGCAGCAGGCAGCCTGCCTATCGGCACAGATGAGAGACGCTATCATGGCCATCCGAAGCTTCCAGCAACACACTCCGAAAGTGGGACTCCGTGCCTTCGTCGACCGTTCGGCGGTGGTGCTGGGCGACGTGGAGATTGGTGAAGACAGCTCGATCTGGCCCATGACCGTGGTGCGCGGCGACATGCACCGCATCCGCATCGGTGCGCGCACCAGCGTGCAGGACGCCAGCGTGCTGCACATCACCCACGCCGGCCCGTTCAACCCGGACGGCTTCCCGCTGATCATCGGTGACGAGGTGACCATTGGCCATAAGGTGATGCTGCATGGCTGCACCCTGGGCAACCGCATCCTGGTCGGCATGGGCAGCACCATCATGGATGGCGCCATCGTTGAAGACGAAGTGATCATCGGTGCAGGCAGCCTGGTACCACCGGGCAAACGCCTGGTCAGTGGTTACCTGTACATGGGCAGCCCGGTGAAACAGGCCAGGTTGCTGAACGACAAAGAGCGCGCGTTCTTCTCCTACAGCGCCGGCAACTACGTGAAGCTCAAGGACCAGCACCTGGCCGAAGGCTACGACCAACCGGAATAAACCCGACTAACGAGACGAACATGCAACAGCAAAACATCCTCTTCGACCTCGACGGCACCCTGACCGACCCACGCCTGGGCATCACCCGCTCGATCCAGTATGCCCTGGCCAAGCTGGGCATCGACGAGCCGGACCTGACCCGCCTCGAGCACTTCATCGGCCCACCCCTGCTGCAGGCCTTCATGCAGTTCTACAGCTTCGACGAAGCAAAGGCTTGGGACGCGGTCAACTTCTACCGGGAGCGTTTCCGCGTCACCGGCCTTTACGAGAACCTGGTGTTCCAAGGTGTGCCTGAGTTGCTTGAAGCCCTTAACGGGCAGGGCCGCACGCTGTATATCGCCACTTCCAAACCGTGGGAATTCGCCCGCGAAATCGCCCGGCATTTCGCTTTCGACCAACACTTCAAGGTGATCTACGGCAGTGAACTGGACGGCACGCGTACCAACAAGGTCGAGCTGATTCGCCATCTGCTGGATGAAGAAGGACTGGACCCGGCGCAGACCCTGATGATCGGCGACCGCAAACATGACCTGATTGGCGCGCGCAGCAATGGCTTACAGGCGGTGGCGGTGGGGTATGGGTTTGGTAGCCGGGAAGAACTGATGGCAGAAGAGCCGGCCTACCACTTTGCGACCTTGGCCGAGATGCATCAGGCATTCATCAAGGCTTGAGTGCCCTAGGGGGCCGCGTTGCGGCCCCAAAATCTCACAGGCTAACCACCAGACGCTGCAGCGCCGCTTTCCTTTCTTCAATCGGCAACCGCCCCAACTGCTCGACCCGCTGGTAAAACCGAAGCCAGTCCCCACCCACCTCACGAAACACCGCCGCAAACGCCGGCACCCACTGGTCATACAGCCCGAACGGCAACAACTTGGCATTACTCATCGGCCCATACATCCAGGCGTCATAGCGCTTGTCGCCGCCCCACTGGCCATCACGCACCTGCCGGTACTCACGCCTCAAACGCTCAAACTCGGCCTGCTTGGCCAGCCGCTTGTGTGCATCGTCCAGCGGCCCGGCATAAATCGCCTGCAACCGCTCGCGGCTGGCCAGCACCAGGCGGATGAACTGGTCACGCTGGCGCCCCTGGTTTTCGCCAATGGCAGCCAGCCCTCGCGCCGCACGCCATTGGCGTGTGCCTTCCTGCTCTACGAACGAGGCAAACGATTCGTTGAACTCGGTATCGTCCTGCACATAAAAGCGCTGGTGGGCCAGCTCATGAAAAATTAACGTCGCCAGGCGTTCATCACCCCAACCCACCATCGATGACAAGATCGGGTCGTCGAACCAGCCCAGGGTCGAATAAGCCTCCACGCCACCGACATACACATCCAGGCCGTCTTGGCGCATCAATGCCGCCGCCCCGCGTGCTGCACCTTGCTGGTAGTAACCGCGATAAGCCACGCACCCGGCAATCGGGAAACAGTGCGTCACCGGCTGCAGCGACAGTTCGGGCGTGGCGAACACATTCCACACCACATAAGGCCGGGCTATGTCGGCATACACCCGATAGCTACGGTTATCCGGCAGTTTCAACTGCTCGCTGGCGAAAACCCGCGCCTGTTCAGCGTGCGCAAGACGCGAGCGTAATTGCGGTGACGTGGCCGGGTCGGCCACCACCTGCGCAACAGGCTGACGCGCACGCAGCAACTGAAACTGGCCCTCGGCCAGCTGCCCATAGTAGGCGACGCTGCTGCAACCGTTCAGCAGGATCGCCCCCAGCAGGGGAACCAAACGGGTGAAAACGCGGTCGAGTGCCCCAGGGCCTGAGCGCTGCATAAAAAAAAGTCGAAGCATCCGGGCTGTATGACTCGCTCAAGGCCAATTCGCTCCAAGACTATCTCGCCAAGGGGGAGTTTCGCCATGCGTGCATTGCTGGTCGCCGGTTCACTGTTGCTGATATCCGCCTGTTCCACGTTGCCAGCCCCGGACCCGAACCAGGCCTGGATCGACCTCACCCCCTACGACAACACTTCGCTGGACGCCGTGCAGGTCGATGAACGTGACTGGGCCGACAGCCGCTATTTCGAAGTACAGCCCGGCAGCCACGAGCTGACCGTGCGCTATCAGTTCCCGGTCACTCCCAGCAATATCGGCCCGGTCGACGAGCCGTTGTGGCGCGATTGCCAGGTCAAACTCACCTTCAAGGACTTCGGCGCCGGCCAGCGCTATCAGCTGCACGCTGGCAGTATCGGCTTCCGTCCCTGGATCAAGCTCTACGACGACCAGCAAAAAATGGTCGGCCAAGGCTTGCCGGCAGGCTGCCAACGCACCTGAACCGTACAAACGGCGCTATGCTTGTAACGTGTAAATCGCAAGTGGGAGTTTTGCCATGCGCCAGCCCATGATGCTGATCGCCCTCAGTGCACTGGGGGCTTGCGCCAGCCCCTTGCCACCCGTCGACCCCAAACAGGCCTGGGTCGATCTGTACACCATGACCCCTGGCCGGGTGATCATGGCCGACCGCCTCGATGGCAAGCGCCTGGAGGACGGCCGTTACTTCCAGGTAACGCCGGGCAAGCACGAACTGGTGGTGCGCTTTGATTACGAAATCTATTCAGGCGGCATCATGTCTGAACCCAGGGACCGAACCTGCTACCTGACCGTACGCTTTGACGACTTCAAGGCCGGCGAGCGTTACCGCCTGGAAGCGCGGGCGCCGGTGATGGAACCGCAGGTGCTGCTGTATGACGCGAGCCGCAAGGTACTGGTGAACGAGCCTAGCAACGTGTTCTGCATTCCGTGAGTCGGGGCTGCTTTGCAGCCCCACAATCCCGAATCTACTGATCATTCTTCTGGTAAATGATCTTCTTCGTGCCGCCATCGCAAGTGCCGACGACCATGTTCTGGTCCTTGACCTCACTGTTGGGCACGATCTCCAGGGTGTAGGACGGCACACCCTGAGCCTGGATCTTGGCCTCGATCTCGGCCTTGAGCTCCTCGCACGGCTTGACTGCCGCCCACGTGGATGTGGCGACCAGGGAAGCCAACACGGCGATTGCTACGCGAATCATGGAACGGCTCCTGAAAAGGCAGCGTGCTGCCGACGCTGTTTAGACTACAGCAAACCGCTGCCGTTGCGCCGCTTCAGCCCACGAGCGCCGCATCCAGGCTGATTTTGGCGTTCAGCACCTTGGACACCGGGCACCCTTCCTTGGCCTTTTTGGCAATGTCCAGGAACTGCGCCTCGCTGGCCCCAGGCACCTTGGCCCTGAGCACCAGATGCACGGCCGTAATGGCAAAACCGTCAGGCTGCTTGTCGAGTGTCACCTCGGCAGCGGTGTCGATCCGGTCCGCTGTCAGCCCTGCTTCCCCAAGCATCATCGACAACGCCATCGAGAAACAGCCGGCATGCGCCGCGCCAATCAGCTCCTCCGGGTTGGTTCCAGGTGTACCCTCGAAACGGGTGTTGAAGCCATACGGGTTCTGCTTGAGCGCCCCGCTTTCGGTAGAGAGCAGGCCCTTGCCATCTTTCAAGCCACCTTGCCAGATCGCCGATGCTGTCTTTTTCATACTGCCTCCTGGTCATTCGGTTATGTGGTTATGGATTCAGAGGCCAGCGGCTTACGGCAAGTTCAGACCAATCGCACAGCAAACATTGAATCCCCCGAATATGCCCATACAGAGTTACAAAGGCCTCTGGCCAACCACCTTTACGGAGGCTCCCATGACGCAGCTGCGTGACCTGAAAATATCCACCCTCGACCTGGTACCCGTGCGCGCCGATGCAGGCCCGGCGCAATCGCTGCGCAACTCGCTGGACCTGGCGCAACACGTCGAGCGTTTTGGCTACAACCGCTTCTGGGTGGCCGAGCACCACAACATGGACGGCATCGCCAGTTCAGCGACTTCGGTGCTGATCGGCTACTTGGCCGGGGGTACTTCGACCATTCGCGTGGGCTCTGGCGGAGTGATGCTGCCCAACCACGCACCGCTGGTGATCGCCGAGCAATTCGGCACCCTGGCCAGCTTGTACCCGGGGCGTATCGACCTGGGCCTGGGCCGTGCGCCGGGTTCAGACCAGATGACGGCTTATGCTTTGCGCCGCGACCGTGCTGGCGGCCCGGACGACTTCCCGGACGATGTCGAGGAGCTGTCGCGCTACCTCGGCCCACGTACCGACGATCAAAAAGTGATCGCCGTGCCGGGGCACGACACTGACGTGCCAATGTGGCTGCTGGGTTCCAGCCTGTTCAGCGCCCAGCTGGCAGGCATGCGCGGCATGCCCTATGCCTTCGCTTCGCACTTTGCGCCGCGCTACATGCACGAGGCCATTCGCGTGTACCGCAATCATTTCAAGCCATCGACCACACTGGACAAGCCGTATGTGATGCTGGGCATCCCCATGGTGGTGGCAGAAACCGACGAAAGGGCCGAATACCTGGCCACCTCGGTGTACCAGCGTATCCTGGCGCTGATTCGCGGCCAGAGCCTGATGCAGAAGCCGCCGGTAGAAAGCATGGATGGGCTGTGGTTGCCCCATGAGCGGGATACGGTAGGCAGTTTCCTCGGCCTGGCGATGATCGGCAGCCCGCAGAAGGTAAGGGCCAAGGTGGAGGTGCTGTTGGAGCAGACCGGGGCGGACGAGCTGATCTTTACCTGTGACCTGTATGAGCATGCGGACCGGATCCGGTCCTATGAGCTGTTGGCGCAGGCCCTCAAGACCGCCTGACCTTCTTCGCGGGCTCGCCCGCTCCCACAGGACTGCACGGGTGCCTGACCCTGTGTATTACCTGTGGGAGCGGGCGAGCCCGCGAAAAAGCAAACGCATCAACCGCGACGGTACACAATCTCTTTGGTACCCGCCTCGCAGCTGCCAATCACCTTGCCGGCCGGCTCGCCCTTGTTGACGATCTCCAGCTTGTAGCCAGTAACCCCTTTGGCATCGAGCTTGGCGGCAATCTCCGCCTTCAGTTCCTCGCACGGCTTGCCCGCCGCCAGCGCACCACCGGCCAGTGTCATCAGGCCAAGCGCCAGAATCAGTTTATTCATCGATCGCTTTCCTTGTGCAGATGAAATCAGAAAAGGCGCCGCCAAGGCGCCTCTCTTCTAAATACCCCATCAAGCCGGGATCATCCAGTCCCGCAATGTTTCAGCTATTGGCGATACGGAAGCCCACCTTCAACGTGACCTGGAAGTGCGCCGCCTTGTTGTCGCGGATATGCCCACGGGTATCCACCACTTCGAACCATTCCAGGTGCTTGATGCTCTTGCCGGCTTCAGCCAGGGCATTGTTGATTGCGTCTTCGATACTGGTTGGCGAGGAGCCCACCAGCTCGATCTTCTTGTACGTGTGATGGTCAGTCATGTTCACGCTCCTTGGTAACGGTGAAATTCAGCCTAGCAGCGTAGGCCCGGTTTACCTGCGAGCCGTCCGCCAAGGTGAAAGTTCGATCGCACTTTCGCGCAAGCCAAGGGTCGCAACCTTACAGCCCATACTGCAAAGGAGAGTCAACATGCACCGCAACTCGCTGCGTAAATCATCCCTGGAAAGCATGGAAGCAGAGATCGAGAGCCTTCTGAAAAGCCTGGAAAACCTCAAGCATGACGCATCGGAAGAGTCCCAGAAGTCGGTGAAGGCAATCCGCAGCAATGCCGAAAGCGCGCTGAAACATTCGCGTAGCTTGCTCAGCGATGCCTATGAGGAGGTAAAGACCCGCACTCGCCAGACCGGGATCGCCACCCGTGAGTACGCACAGGAGCACCCGGTTACCACAGCGGGCGTGGCGATTGGCGCCCTGGGTCTGCTGGCGGCCTACCTGCTGACCCGTCGCAACTAAGCCGCCTGCCGTTCCAATTCGCGGCGCAGCCACTGCGCCAACTGCTCGGCGCGCCCATCTGCGGCGCGCCGGGGCACCCACAAGGCCAGCGCTGCCCGGGTAGGGGAAAAGCCCCATGGCGCGCTGAGGCGCCCGGCCCGCAAGTCATCAGCCACCAGTGGTTGTGGCGCGATGGCCACCCCAAGGCCAGCAACCGCAGCCTCCAGCAAATAGTACAAATGCTCGAATGCCTGGCCATACTGCAACCCGGCCGGGTCCAATCCCTGTTGCCCTGCCCATGTCGGCCATGCTTGTGGCCGCGAGGTGGTATGCAACAGGGCCTCGTCCAGCAGGGCTTTGGCGGGCGCATCTCGCAAGCGATCGAAGCCGGCAAAATGCGGGCTAAGTACCGGCCCGATACGCTCCTCAGCCAGCACATGCACCTGCATGTCCGCCGGCCACGGGGGTTCAGCGTACACCAGCAATGCATCGAGCCCTGGACGACGTGGGTCGAGATCACCTTCCCCTGCGGACAAGTGCAGACGCAGCTCAGGCAAATCCGCCTTCAGGCGACCAAGCCTTGGGATAAACCAACGCGCCAGCAGGCTCCCCGAGCAGCCCAGCACAAATGGCGCCTCGCTGACATCGCGGCTGAGTTCTGTACACACGCTGCGCAACCGGTCGAAGGCCTCACCGCTGGCATCGCGCAGACGCACACCGGCATCTGTGAGTTTGATGCCACGCCCGTCCTTGACGAAAAGCGCCACCCCCAGGTGCTCCTCCAGCACCTTGATCTGCCGACTGACAGCGCCATGGGTAACATGCAGCGCTTCAGCCGCCTGGCTGACGCTGTTAAGCCTGGCGGTAGCCTCGAAGGCGCGCAGAGCATTCAGGGGAGGGAGATCGTGGGCCATTTTACCTGTGAGTTTTTCTGACAAGTTTGCGCAATCTTATCGGTTTTCAGCCGGACGTGCCGTGGTTACAGTAAAGCCCATCACTCATTCATTACGCCCTGGAGCGCCCCATGACCCAGTCCCAATACCGCCCCGGCCCCGACGCCAATGGCCTGTTCGGCTCGTTCGGCGGCCGCTACGTGGCCGAAACCCTGATGCCACTGGTGCTGGACCTGGCCCGCGAATATGAAGCGGCCAAGGCAGACCCCAAGTTTCTCGAAGAGCTGGCCTACTTCCAGCGTGACTACATCGGCCGCCCCAACCCGCTGTACTTCGCCGAGCGCCTGACCGAGCACTGTGGCGGTGCGAAGATCTTCTTCAAGCGTGAAGAGCTCAACCACACCGGCGCGCACAAGGTGAACAACTGCATCGGCCAGGTGCTGCTGGCCAAGCGCATGGGCAAAAAGCGCCTGATCGCCGAAACCGGCGCCGGCATGCACGGCGTGGCCACCGCCACCGTCGCTGCCCGCTTCGGCCTGCCGTGCGTGATCTACATGGGCGCTACCGACATCGAGCGCCAGCAGGCCAACGTGTTCCGCATGAAACTGCTGGGCGCCGAAATCGTCCCGGTCACGGCCGGTACCGGCACCCTGAAAGACGCCATGAACGAAGCCCTGCGCGACTGGGTCACCAACGTCGAAGACACCTTCTACCTGATCGGCACTGTCGCTGGCCCACACCCGTACCCGGCCATGGTCCGCGACTTCCAGTCGATCATCGGCAAAGAAACCCGCGCCCAGCTGCAAGAGAAGGAAGGCCGCCTGCCAGACAGCCTGGTTGCCTGCGTGGGTGGTGGTTCCAACGCCATGGGCCTGTTCCATGAGTTCCTCGAAGAACCAAGCGTACAGATCATCGGCGTCGAAGCCGGTGGCCACGGCGTGCACACCGACAAGCACGCCGCCAGCCTGAACGGCGGCGTGCCGGGGGTACTGCACGGCAACCGCACCTACCTGCTGCAAGACTCGGACGGCCAGATCACTGACGCCCACTCGATTTCTGCAGGCCTGGACTACCCGGGCATCGGCCCTGAACACGCCTACCTGCACGAAGTAAAACGTGTCGAATACGTCAGCATCACCGATGACGAAGCGCTGGATGCGTTCCACGCCAGCTGCCGCCTGGAAGGCATCATTCCAGCTCTGGAAAGCTCCCACGCCTTGGCCGAAGCCATCAAGCGCGCGCCGAAGCTGCCCAAGGACCACCTGATGGTGGTGTGCCTGTCGGGCCGCGGCGACAAAGACATGCAAACCGTCATGAGCCACATGGCCGCCCAGGAGAAACAGGCATGAGCCGTCTTGAACAACGCTTCGCCGAACTTAAGGCCGAAGGCCGTTCGGCACTGGTCACCTTCGTCACCGCAGGTGACCCGGGCTACGACGCCTCGCTGCAGATCCTCAAGGGCCTGCCAGCAGCCGGCGCCGATGTGATCGAACTGGGCATGCCGTTCACCGACCCGATGGCCGACGGCGTGGCCATCCAGCTGGCCACCTTGCGCGCGCTGGAAGCTGGCCAGACCTTGGCCAAAACCCTGCAGATGGTGCGCGAGTTCCGTGTGGATAACCACACCACGCCAATCGTGCTGATGGGCTACTACAACCCGATCCACCGCTTTGGTGTGGACACGTTCGTGGCAGAAGCCAAGGAAGCGGGCGTCGATGGCCTGATCATCGTCGACCTGCCGCCAGAGCACGACGCCGAACTGGCCACCCCGGCCCAGGCTGCAGGCATCGACTTCATTCGCCTGACCACCCCGACCACCGACGATGCGCGCCTGCCGCGCGTGCTGGAGCGCAGCTCCGGGTTCGTCTATTACGTGTCGGTGGCCGGTGTGACCGGTGCCGGCTCAGCGACCACCGAGCACGTGACCGAGGCCATAGCCCGCCTGCGCCGGCATACCGATCTGCCAATCAGCGTTGGTTTCGGCATTCGTACCCCGGAGCAAGCTGCGAACATCGCCCGTCTGGCGGATGGTGTAGTGGTGGGCTCGGCGCTGGTCGACAAGATTGCCCAGGCCAAAAGTGCCGATCAGGCGGTGACTGATGTATTGAGCCTGTGCTCGGCACTGGCTGAAGGCGTGCGCTCAGCTCGCAATTGATCGCGAGGGCTCCGCCCTCGTTCGCGGCACAAAGCCGCTCCTACAGGGTATTGCGATCACCTTTCAGGAGCGGCCTTGTGCCGCGAAGAGGCCGGCACAGGCAATACACATCTACCCACCAAATATCGACAGCTTCAATGGCCGCACGGCCCCCATCCAGATCGCATGATCCCGGTGGTCCGCCAGTTCATCCCCGGTTTCCGGGTGCATGAATACCACCAAACCCTTGCGGTACAGCGCCAACCAAGGCAAAACCACCCCCACCACTTCAGGCCCGAACGCCAGCTGGCAGCTCCAGTCCGGATGCGGCCCCACCGGCTTTTGATGCATGCGCCCCATGGTCACGGGAAACAGCCGCGTCGCCTCCTCGCACAGCTCCCGCGCCTGCTCCATGGTCGCTGCGTCGTAATAAACGTGGGCGTGGTAACCCTTGATCCTCTGCACGATAACTCCTGATTGCGGTCCAACCATCACCACCTGCAAAGGAAGTGATGCAGTGAAAAACGCCGAAACCCCAGTATTCAAACTGGTCCTGTTCGGGCCTGAAAGCAGCCTGGGCAAAGCCATGATGGCCGAGCTGCTGTCGCGCCAGCACGAAGTCACCGCCGTGGTCGATGACCTCAACCGCCATACCGCACGCCCGGGCCTGCACTTCAAGATAGGCGGGCTGGACGATGCCGACCAGGCAGAGCAGAGCGCGGCAGGCGGCTCGGCGGTAATTGCCCTGTTGTCGGCGCTGGCGCCAGGTGACTTGCCGGGGCAAGCACGCCTGAGCGAGGCGCTGGTGGCGGGGCTTGAGCGTACGACTATACGCCGGCTGTTGCTGGTGGGCGATTTCGCCGTGCTGGATGAGCCGGCCAAGTACAGTGAGGTAGAGCGGGCATATGTGGACCAGGTGGTTGATCGGTTGCAGCGCAGTGCTTTGCACTGGACCTTGATCAATATGCCGCAGGCGTTGCCCGATGAGGGGTGGGCACGCGTGGCGGCGGGGATGGCGGATATGCTGGAACTGGACCTGCACCGGGGCGAGCATCTGAACTTTGTGGTCTAGATCGTCGGGGCTGCTGCGCAGCCCCAAAATCTCAAAGGCTGCGCTCATCCTCCAGCCACCCCACAAACCGCTCGATCAGCGCCCCACGCCGCTTGCGCGGCGGCAGCACCGCGTAATACCCGCGCTGCGAGCGCAAACTCCCCTGCAGCGGCCGGCACAGCAACCCTTGCTCCACCAACCCATCCACCAGGTGCCCCCAACCGATCGCCACCCCTTGCCCGGCAATCGCTGCCTGAATCAGCAACGTATAGTTATCGAACCGCAACTGCCCCGCAGGCGGTGGGCTGGCCACGCCAAACCCGCGAAAAACGCCGGCCCAGTCAAACCAGCGGCTGGCCTGCTCCCCCTTCAAATGCAGCAAGGGCAACCGTTGCAAACCCACGGCTGACAAGGGTTTGCCAGCGGTCAGCCGGGGGCTGCACACCGGGAACACTTCCTCATCGAACAGCCAACGGCTTTCACCCTGATGAAAGCGCCCATCACCAAACAGCACCGCCACATCCACGTCCGGGCGCAACATCCCCTGGCTGCGTTCACCGGTCACCAGGCTCACATCCACCTGTGGATAAGCCTCGTGAAAGCGTTGCAGCCTTGGCATCAGCCAGAACGCGGCAAAGGCAAAGTCGGTGGCCACCTGCAGCACTTCGCGCTGACCGCGCCCGCTGGCTTGGGAAATGCCGTCATCCATGGCTTGCAGGCCCTGGTGTACCTGTTCAAACAACAGCTGGCCGGCCTCGGTGAGCTCGATGCCCCGATAAATACGGTCGAATAGGCGCGTGCCCAGCTGGGCTTCCAGGCGTTTCACCTGCTGGCTTACTGCCGGTTGCGTGGTGCCCAGCTCCAGCGCCGCAGCTGTAAACCCCCGCAGGCGGGCCGCGGCTTCGAACACACGCAAGGTATCCAGCGACAGCTCGGCAAGGTGCTCAAACATAAGCTCAGCTAATCCCAGTCATTGCCCGCCATGGGCTTTACCCATGTTATCCGCAGTCGCATCTTGGAAGGCAAGCAAATCGCATAACCCTCAACGATGGAAGCCACCATGACGCGCCCGAATATCCTGTTCATCATGGCCGACCAGATGGCCGCACCCTTGATGCCCATCTACGCCCCTTCGCCCGTCCAGATGCCGCACCTGAGCCGCCTGGCCGAGCAGGCGGTGGTGTTCGATTCAGCCTACTGCAACAGCCCCCTGTGCGCGCCGTCACGCTTCACCCTGGTCAGCGGCCAGCTGCCCAGCCGCATCGGCGCCTACGACAATGCCGCCGATTTCCCCGCCGATATACCGACCTATGCGCACTACCTGCGCCGTCTGGGCTACCGCACTGCGCTGTCAGGCAAGATGCACTTTTGCGGCCCGGACCAGCTGCATGGCTACGAAGAGCGCCTGACCAGCGACATCTACCCGGCCGACTATGGCTGGGCAGTGAACTGGGACGAACCGGATGTGCGCCCAAGCTGGTACCACAATATGTCCTCGGTGCTGCAGGCCGGCCCGTGCGTGCGTACCAACCAGCTGGATTTCGACGAGGAGGTGGTGTTCAAGGCACGCCAGTACCTGTACGACCATGTGCGCGAAAACGACGGTCGGCCGTTCTGCCTGACCGTTTCGATGACTCACCCGCACGATCCGTACACCATTCCCAAACGCTACTGGGACCGGTACGAGGGTGTGGATATCCCCATGCCCCGTGCAGAGTTGAGCCAGACAGAGCTCGACCCGCATTCGCAGCGCCTGCTGAAAGTCTACGACCTGTGGAACAAGCCGCTGCCTGTGGACAAGATCCGCGATGCCCGCCGCGCCTACTTCGGCGCCTGCAGTTACATTGACGACAACATCGGTCAGCTGCTGCAAACCCTGGATGAGTGCAACCTGGCCGACGATACCCTGATCGTGTTCTCAGGCGACCACGGCGACATGCTTGGCGAGCGTGGCCTCTGGTACAAGATGCACTGGTTCGAGATGTCGGCGCGGGTACCGCTGCTGATCCATGCGCCCAAGCACTTTGCGGCGGCTCGGGTCAGTGCCTCGGTATCGACCTGCGACCTGCTGCCAACCTTGGTAGAACTGGCTGGCGGCATTGTGGATAACAACCTGCACCTGGACGGCCGCTCACTGCTTGGCCACCTGCAAGGGCAGGGCGGCCACGATGAAGTGATCGGCGAATACATGGCCGAAGGCACCGTCGGCCCGCTGATGATGATCCGCCGCGGGCCTTACAAGTTCGTGTACAGCGAAGACGACCCATGTCTACTCTATGACCTGAGCCGCGACCCGCACGAGCGGGAGAACCTCGCCGGCAGCCCGGACCACCAGGCGCTGCTGCAGGCATTTGCCGATGAAGCACGACAGCGTTGGGATATCCCCAGCCTGCGCCAGCAGGTACTCGCCAGCCAGCGGCGCCGCCGCCTGGTGGCCGAGGCGCTGGCTATCGGCACGCTGAAAAGCTGGGACCACCAACCGCTGGTGGACGCCAGCCAACAGTACATGCGCAACCACATCGATCTCGACGACCTCGAGCGCAAGGCACGTTATCCACAGCCCGCACCCCTGGATTGAAAAGAGAGGCCGCCATGCACAAGTTCTCCGCCGCCGTGTTCGCCCTGGCCCTGGGCGCCGCCACGGCCCACGCCGCCGACAGCGACGCGCAATGCAGTACCGTAAAAATGGCCGACCCCGGCTGGAGCGATATCGCCACAACCAATGCCGTGGCGCGGCTGTTACTGGAAAGCCTGGGCTACCAGGTGAAAATCGACAGCCTGGCCGTGCCGATCATCTACGGCGGCCTCAAGGACGGCCGTGTCGACGCCTTCCTCGGCAGCTGGATGCCCGCGCATCAAGGCTTCCATGACAAGTTCATCGCCAACGGCGATGTGCAGCAGCTGTCGCGCAACCTGGAGGGAACCGAGTTCACCCTGGCGGTGCCCGATTATGTGTGGAATGCCGGGATAAAGGATTTTGCCGACCTGCAGAAGCATGCCGACCAGTTCGACAAGAAGCTGTACGGGATCGGCTCCGGCGCACCGGCCAACCTGTCGCTGAAGGCAATCATCGACAAGAATGAATTCAACCTTGGCCAGTGGAAACTGGTGGAGTCCAGCGAGCAGGCGATGCTGGCCCAGGTCGACCGGGCGGCGAAGAAACAGCAGTTCATCACCTTCCTTGGCTGGACCCCGCACCCGATGAACGTGAAGCTGAAAATGCATTACCTGACCGGTGGGGAAAAGTGGTTCGGCACCAAGGGCGAAGTGTACACGCTGACCCGCAAAGGTTATCCACAAGCCTGCCCGAATGCGGCGAAGCTGCTGGGTAACCTGAAATTTACCCTGGACATGGAAAACGCCATCATGGCGGAGGTTGTGGATAACAAGATCAGCTTTGATGACGCGGCCAGGGCTTGGATTAAAACGCATCCCGAGTTGCTGGAAGGGTGGTTGGCTGGGGTGACTACCAAGGCCGATGGCAATGCCCTGGAAGCCGTGAAAGCCAAACTGTAGTTTCAGACACGACGCGCCCCCTGTGGGAGCGGGTTCACCCGCGAATGCTGCGTTGCATGTACCGACGCTTTCGCGGGTAAACCCGCCCCACAGGGGACAGTGGACCTTTGGAAATGTGAATATCTCATGCATCGCATCATCCACCTGCTGCCCTTCCTCTCCTGGCTCCCCCGCCAATCGGGCCGCAGCCTGCGCCAGGACCTGCTGGTCGGCCTGAGCGGTGCCATCCTCGCCCTGCCACAATCCATCGCCTACGCCCTGATTGCCGGCCTGCCCGCCGAATACGGCCTGTACGCCGCCATCGTGCCGGTGCTGATCGCCTGCCTGTGGGGCTCGTCCTGGCACCTGATCTGCGGCCCCACCGCCGCCATTTCCATCGTGCTCTACGCCAGCATCAGCCCGCTGGCCGTGGCCGGCAGCGCCGATTACATCACCCTGGTACTGTTGCTGACCTTGCTCGGCGGCATCTTCCAGTTGCTGCTCGGGCTTATGCGCTTTGGCGCGCTGGTCAATTTCGTCTCCCACTCGGTAGTGCTCGGCTTCACGCTGGGGGCTGCCATCGTCATTGCCTTGGGCCAATTGCCCAACCTGCTGGGCATGGACCTGCCCAGCCAGGCCACGGCACTGAAAACCGTACAGGACCTGGCCAGCCATGCAGGGGAGGTCGACCTGCCTTCCTTTATTCTGGGCCTGGCCACTGTCGTGATCGGTGTAGCCTTCAAACTGTGGCGCCCACGCTGGCCGAGCCTGTTGATAAGCCTGATGCTGGTCAGCCTGCTGGCTTGGCTGTTGCCGGGCTACTTTGGCCATGTGCCAAGGGTGGCGGCGTTTACCGGGCAACTCCCACCCTTCAGCCCGCTGCCTTTGCTGGATCTGGAACTGATGCTGCGCCTGCTGCCCAGCGCCGTGGCGGTAGGCATGCTGGGGCTGGTCACCAGCCTGTCGATTGCCCGCTCGTTGTCGGCACGTTCAGAACAACTGATCGACCCCGACCAGGAAATCCGCGCACAGGGCCTGTCGAACATCGCCGGTGCATTTTTCTCCGGTTACCTGTCTGCCGGTTCCTTCACCCGCTCAGGCCTGAGTTATGAGGCAGGTGCCCGCTCGCCCATGGCTGGGGTGTTCTCGGCGCTGTGGGTGGCGTTGTTTGCCGTTACCGGCGCCGGCCTGATCGCGCACCTGCCGATACCCGCCATGGCTGGCAGCATTCTGCTGATCTGCTGGGGGTTGGTGGACCATCGGGCGATTCGCGCGCTGTTTCGGGTCAGCCGCTCGGAGTTTCTGGTGATGGCGCTGACGGCGGCGGCGACATTGTTGCTGGAGTTGCAGACGGCCATCTATGCAGGCGTGCTGGCTTCACTGTTCTTTTACCTCAAGCGCACGTCACGGCCACGGGTGCAGCAAAGCCGGGAAGGGGACGCGGATGTGTTGCGGGTGGGCGGGTCGATTTTCTTTGGTGCGGCGCATTACCTGCAGGTGCGCTTGCAGCGCTGCCAGGGGCCGCATGTAGTGATCGATGCCCGGCAGGTGAATTTTATCGATTACTCGGGTGTGGATATGTTGCACCGCGAAGCGCGGCGGTTGCGGAGATTGGGCGGGAGTTTGACCCTGCACCGGGCCAGGCCGCAGGTGATCGAGGAATTGCAGAAGCTGGAAGGGGTGGAGTTGTGTCCGATCCGGTTTGAGGAGTGACGCTGAGATCCTGGGGCTGCTGCGCAGCCCATTCGCGGCACAAGGCCGCTCCTACAGAGGATCGGCGTACGCAGTACTTTGTGGGAGCGGCCTTGTGCCGCGAATGGGCCGCAAAGCGGCCCCGGCAATTTCAGCCCCGAGCCAGTTGCCGGCGCAGCTCCGCCAACACCGGCGCCGTATCCGGTCGCACCCCACGCCAGATAAAGAACGCTTCAGCCGCCTGCTCAGCCAGCATCCCCAACCCATCGAGCACCTTGGCCGCACCCAGCCGGGTAGCCCACGCGCAAAACGGCGTCGGCTCCTTGCCATACATCATGTCGTAGCAAACCGTGCGCCCCGCCTCGACCAGGCTGTCGGCAATCGGCGGCATTTCTCCGGCCAGGCTTGCCGAAGTGGCGTTGATAATCACATCCACCGGCTCCTGCAACCAGGCAAACCCGCTGGCCACCACCGGCCCCAGCTCATCGAACTCACGCGCCAGCTGCTCGGCTTTCTCCACAGTGCGGTTGGCAACCACAAGGGACTGCGGGTTGTGCGCCAGAATAGGCTCCAGCACGCCTCGCACGGCGCCACCGGCACCGAGGATGAGAATGCGCTTGCCAGCCAGTTCGACGCCGGCATTTACCGTCAGGTCGCGCACCAGGCCAGCGCCATCGGTGTTGTCGCCTTGCAGGGTGCCATCAGCCAGCTTGCTTAGCGTGTTCACTGCGCCAGCGCGCTGGGCACGCGGGGTCAGGCTGTCGCACAGGCGGTAGGCCTCTTCCTTGAATGGTACGGTGACGTTGCCGCCGCTGCCTTGCTTGAAGAAGCCGCGCGCGCAATCGCTGAACTCGTCCAGCGGCGCCAGCAGGGTGGCGTATTCCAGGTCCTGGCCGGTCTGCTCGGCAAACAGGCGGTGGATCAGCGGCGACTTGCTGTGGCCGATGGGGTTACCAAAAACGACGTACTGGTCCATGACGGCTCCTTGGTTATCCACAGGCTTACTGGCCGAGCCAGTCGCGGTCTTGCAGGAAGTACTCGGTCAGGCGTGCTTCTTCGCTGCCGGGTGCGGCCTTCCAGTCGTAGCCCCAGCGCACCTGAGGCGGCAGCGACATGAGGATGGACTCGGTGCGGCCACCGGATTGCAGGCCGAACAAAGTGCCACGGTCGTAGACCAGGTTGAACTCCACGTAGCGGCCGCGGCGGTATTCCTGGAACTCACGCTGCTGCGGGGTATAGGGCGTGTCCTTGCGGCGCTGTACGATCGGCAGGTAGGCGTTGATGTAAGCATCGCCGATGGCACGGATGAAGGCGAAGCAAGTGTCGAAGTCCCACTCGCTCAGGTCATCGAAGAACAGGCCGCCGATGCCGCGTGGCTCGCCACGGTGCTTGAGGTGGAAGTAGCGGTCGCACCAGGCCTTGTAACGCGGGTACACGTCGGCGCCGAACGGTGCGCAGGCCTGTTCGGCCACGCGGTGCCAGTGAATGCAGTCTTCTTCGTTGCCATAGTATGGGGTCAGGTCGAAGCCGCCGCCGAACCACCATACGGCCTCTTCACCTTCCTTTTCGGCGATGAAGAACCGCACATTGGCGTGGGAAGTGGGCACATGCGGGTTGTGCGGGTGGATCACCAGCGACACTCCCAGGGCCTCGAAGCCCCGGCCCGCCAGTTCAGGCCGGTGGGCGCTGGCCGAGGGGGGCAGACCGGTACCAAACACATGGGAGAAGTTGACCCCGCCTTTCTCGATCAGCTTGCCGTCGCCAATCACCCGCGTGCGGCCCCCGCCACCGGCTTCGCGCACCCAGGCATCCTCGACGAAACGGGCGCCGCCGTCTTCTGTTTCGAGGGCAGAGCAGATGCGGTCTTGCAGGTCGAGCAGGTAGGCTTTCACGGCCTCGGTGCGGCTAGTCATCGGGTCACCAGGAACGGGCAGGGAAGAATTCGCGCGTAGCATACCACCGCCAGCGCGCGCGCCGCAGTTGACGGCGATCACGCAAAGGCGTCCGATAGAAGGCCTTTTCCCGATCCCGACTACAGGAGTGCGAGATGGCCAAGCGTATCCAGTTCAGCCAGCATGGCGGCCCGGAAGTGCTGCAGTTTGTGGAATTCGAACCCACCCCGCCCGGGCCGCAGCAGGTGCGCGTGCGTAACCACGCCATCGGCCTGAACTTCATCGACACGTACTTTCGCAGCGGGCTGTATGCTCCGCCGTCCCTGCCTTCTGGCCTGGGTACTGAGGCGGCCGGCGTGGTCGAGGCTGTGGGCGAGGGTGTCACACGCCTGAAGGTGGGTGACCGCGTGGCCCATGCCGGCGGCCCGCTGGGTGCCTACAGCGAAGTACATACGCTGCCGGAGGCCAACCTGGTCAAGTTGCCCGACAACATCAGCTTCGAGCAGGCCGCAGCGGTGATGCTCAAGGGTTTGACCGTGCAGTACCTGCTGAAGCAGACCTATGAGGTGAAGGCGGGTGATGTAATCCTGTTCCACGCCGCAGCGGGTGGCGTCGGTTCGCTGGCCTGCCAGTGGGCCAAGGCCCTGGGCGCCAAGCTGATCGGCACCGTGAGTTCTGCCGAGAAGGCCGAGCGGGCCAAGGCGCTGGGGGCATGGGAAACCATCGACTACAGCCACGAAGATGTGGCCAAGCGGGTACTGGAACTGACCGACGGCAAAAAATGCCCGGTGGTGTATGACGGGGTAGGCGCCGATACCTGGCTCACCTCGCTGGACTGCCTGCAGCCACGCGGGTTGATGGTGAGCTTTGGCAATGCCTCGGGCGCGGTGAGCGGGGTGAACCTGGGGATCCTGGCGCAGAAAGGCTCGCTGTACGTCACCCGGCCGACCTTGGCGACCTATGCCAATAATGCCGAGAACACCCAGGCCATGGCCGATGACCTGTTTGCGATGATTGCAAGTGGCAAGCTGGTTGTGGATATCCAGCAGCGGTATCCATTGAGCGAGGCGGCCAAGGCGCAGGCAGAGCTGTCGGCGCGCAGGACTGTGGGGTCGACTGTTTTGTTGCCTTGAGAAAAGCGGGGAATTGCGTCAGGGCGGCCCGGCGCACGCCTTGAGAGTTTCAGCGCCTGTGACATCGAGCGCCGCCCGCGCGGCGCTTCGCGGGGCAAGCCCGCTCCCACATCTGTTTCGGGCCAATTATTCCTGTGTCAGGTGGGTTGCAGCTTTGGTGCATGGCTGCAGATCGAGGAACCGCAGTTGCGCAACCCTCGATATCAAATGGAACAAACAAAGCGGGCAGCGGTGACTTCCCAGGAGGGATTGGCCCGAAACAAATGTGGGAGCGGGCTTGCCCCGCGAAGCGCCGCGCGGGCGGCGCTCGATGTCACAGGCGCTGAAACCCTCAAGGCAGGCACCTGTCAGCCCTCACACCTTCTTTTGCGGCTGCGGTGTCGACTCGATGCCATCGAGTATCGCCTCAATCACACCCTCCGCCATTTCAATCGCATGCAGGTTCGACCAGAACATGCCACGGCCCTCTTCGCGCATGTAGTCCAGGGCTTTGTAGCCGGTTTCGTAGGCGCTGCGCAGGTACAGGGCTACGTGGACCAGAGCGTCCTCGGCGGAAATGTTCGGGTTGACGGTGAAGAGCGGGTCATGGCCGGCGTCGCAGCGGCCGAAGGGGCGGGTGGAGGTGCATGGAAGGGGTGGATCGGGGACTATTTTCTTGCTCATGGGAATTCACCTGATCAGGGCGGCCGCTCAATCCGTTACCACACGAAATGGGTGGCAGCTGCACGCGGGGTGGTAAACCGGACGAATCCCAAACCCGGCAGGCTCGAAAGCCTCCCGCGCACAGCCGCCATGGCTGCCATTCAGAATTCGCACATCCGGGTTACCACACCCGATCGCCAAGTTATTCGGCGACGGTTTAAGCCTAAGGGCAGAGGTTCCCACTGAGAAGGTGATGGCAGAGGACGCGGCTCGTAGGATATTTCCGAAGTGGCCAACTGGACAGCCATTTTGGCAAAAATCAGAAAACCCTGATCCAGTAAAAGCCAACATGAAGCGCATGCACAGCGCGCTAGAAAAAGGTCCCGGCTTGACCGTAAAGATTCGGAAGGGTAGCCTTTGTGCTTGTGGATGTACTGGTGCGCCGGTTGAGTTTCAAGTTATCCGGGCGAGTGCATCCCCACCCTTTAGGCCGCTTAAGCGGCCTTTATTTTTTGGGCTTGTTTCTATCCCCTTTAGGGATGATGGAATAGAGCTCTGCCTTGGGCTTGCGGGCCGTCAGTTCAAAAATCGCCTCATCAAGGACCTCATTGCCATAGCCATCATTGCGGCCAATCGTGCTGCGAAGGGCCGTCATGTGCGTGGCGCCTTTCCAGATCGATGTCACCGCCAATGCTGCCTCAATCTGCAGAACCATGTCATCGATGGTGTAACCATCCCGTAATACCCGGCTCCTGTAGGCATGGCTACCAATAAAGACGATGCCTGGGTCCTCCAGCAGCGGCAAATCCTGCCCTTCTTTCTGCCTATTGATCGCTTCGAACTGATCGGCGGTGAATCTACCGATTTCCACCGCTCTGACCCGATGGTTGGACGCAAGCTGCTCGAGATTCGCCCTTATCAGGTATTCGGCATTTTCGAATAGCGGCATTTGTCCCAGTGCTCCCGCCGAATGACGACGGCCTTTGCTAGCGCAAAGATCGAGCGCCGCCCATGCGACGCCTGGCCATCAAGCTAGAGGGAGGGGGTTCTGCAGGGAAGGTGACGACTGACGACGCGGGCAGTAGGAATTTTCCCGAACTACGTGCCGGCCAACCATTCGAGACAAAATCAGAAAAATCTGCAGGGGTTTGCCGCCCAATCGCCGGCAAGCCAGCTCCCACACCGAGCGCACCGGCTTCAAGCCATGTGCAGTACCTGTGGGAGCTGGCTTGCCGGCGATCGAGGGCGAAGCCCTCGCCAGCGGTATCAGCCCGGGCGCACAACCTCGCCGGTTGCCAGGTTGCGAATCACACTCGGGTTCTTCCGCCCGCCCAGCGCCCCGCCAAGCACTAGGTCCAGCTGGCCGTGGAAGTACTGCTCCACCCGCAACCGGGTCTTCGCCGCCGGGCGCCCGCCGGGGTTGCACGAGGTGGAAATCAGTGGCCCCACCAGTGCGCACAGTTCACGCACCACCGGGTGGTCACTGACGCGCAGCGCCACCGTGTCATGCTGCCCGGTCACCCACTCGGGCAGCAGGTCCTGGTGCGGCACCAGCCAGGTATTCGGCCCCGGCCAGGTGCTGCCCATGCGGTCGATCCAGTCTTCGGGAAAGTCCTCGAACAAAAAGTCGAACTGGCGGATGTTGTCAGCGATCAGAATCAACCCTTTATCCACAGGCCGCGATTTCAGCGCCAGCAGGCGATACACCGCGTCCTCGTTCCACGGGTCGCAGCCCAGGCCCCAGACCGCTTCCGTCGGGTAGGCGATAACTGCGCCCGCCCGGATCTCACGTGCGGCTTGTTGCACACGAAAACTGCTCACCATTGCTGCTTCTCCGCCTGAATACCTTGCTTATGCGCAGTGTACTTAGCCCGCGCGGGCAAACCAACGCCCTGCTTCATTGCTGACCCGGCCTTCCAGCTCCAGCTCGGTCAGCTGCGCCAACACTTCGGCCAGCGGCAGCTCGCTGCAGTGTGCGAGGCTTTCGCTGGTTTGAGGCGCTGCATGCAGCAGGGCAAGCAGGGGATGGTCGAACCTGTCCACAACTGCAGGCGGCAGGTTCTGCCAACCCTTCAGGCTTTCCAGGATCTGCTCCACACTTTCCACCAGCAGCGCCCCATCACGGATCAGCTGGTGACAGCCCTTGGCCCCCGGGTGGTGAATGGAACCCGGAATGGCATACACCTCACGGCCTTGCTCGGCCGCCAGGCGCGCCGTGATGAGCGAGCCACTGGCCAAGCTGGCCTCGACCACCAGCACGCCCAGCGACAAGCCGCTGATGATGCGGTTGCGCCGTGGGAAGTTGCCGGGCAGTGGCCCGGCGTCCAGCGGATACTCGGAAACCAGCGCACTGCCGTTGTCGATCATCGCCTGCGCAAGCTCTTGATGGCGCTGTGGATAAAGTTTTTGCAGCCCCGTGCCGAGCACGGCAATCGTGCACCCACCAGCCTGCAACGCAGCCCGATGAGCGGCACCGTCGACGCCTACCGCCAGCCCGCTGGTAATGGTGAAACCTGCCTGCGCAAGGTAGCGGGAAAATGCCCGGGCTGTGTCGAGCGCCGGGGGTGTGGCACGTCTGCTGCCCACGATGGCCAACTGAGGGCGGTCGAGCAAGGCCGGGTCGCCAGCAACAAAAAGCAGCGGCGGGGCATCGTCGATTTCTGCCAGCAAGGCTGGGTAGCCAGCGCCGTCCCACATCAGCAAATGCTGGCCGGGGCGCTCTAACCAGGCCATTGCGGCCAGCGCGCCATCGCGGACCTCGGCACTGCGCCGGGCATCGATGGTGGCTTGGGGGATGCCCAACGCTCGCCAGGCCGAACCGGGAGCGCTAAGCGCGCTAGAGGCGCTGCCGAACGCATCCAGCAAGGTGCGAAAACGTCGCAATCCTGTCTCGGGCAGGCGATGCAGGCGTAATCGCGCCTCCAGTTCGGCAGGCGGGCAGAGCGACGAATGGTAACTGGGCATGGGGATCGTCCTTGATCGAAACAGGGCCATCTACGTGGCACAACCTGTGGATAACTCTGTGAGTAACACTTTGAAAACCTGTCCATTGGCTGGGGGCTATCAAGCCCATAGACACCCTAGACGAGCTTGCCAGGTGCCGAAATCCCCGTTTCCCTTTATTATGTGTGCTCAGTTTTCAACCGAACGCACAGTGACTGCCTGACCTTATGGCCATCTTGAACATTCTCGAATTCCCGGACCCGCGCCTGCGCACTATCGCCAAACCGGTGACGGAGTTCGACGACGCCCTGCGTCAGCTGATCGACGACATGTTTGAAACCATGTACGAAGCCCCTGGTATCGGCCTGGCCGCCACCCAGGTCAACGTGCACCTGCAGGTCGTGGTCATGGACCTCAGCGAAGACCGCAGCGAGCCGCGCGTCTTTATCAACCCCACGGTCGAAGAGCTGACCCACGACATGGGCCAGTACCAGGAAGGCTGCCTGTCGGTGCCTGGCTTCTATGAGAACGTCGACCGCCCGCTGCGTGTACGGGTCAAGGCCCAGGACCGCGACGGCAAGCCGTTCGAGCTGGAATGCGAAGGCCTGCTGGCGGTGTGCGTGCAGCACGAATTCGATCACCTCAACGGCAAGCTGTTCGTTGACTACCTGTCGCAGCTCAAACGCGACCGGATCAAGAAGAAGCTGGAAAAGCAGCACCGCCAGCAAGCCTGATCCCCCCCTTCCTGAAGGCTTGCTCCGGCAAGCCTTTTTCTATTTTGAAGCGAGAACTCCATGCGCATCGTCTTTGCAGGCACTCCAGAGTTTGCCGCCGAACACCTCAAGGCCCTGCTCGACAGCCCGTACGAGATCGTGGCCGTCTACACCCAGCCCGACCGCCCGGCCGGTCGTGGCCAGAAGCTGATGCCAAGTGCGGTCAAGGCACTGGCCGTCGCCCATGACATCCCGGTGTTCCAGCCGCAGACCCTGCGCAACGCCGATGCCCAGGCCGAACTGGCCGCGCTGCAGCCGGACCTGATGGTGGTGGTCGCCTACGGCCTGATCCTGCCGCAGGCAGTGCTGGATATCCCGCGCCTGGGCTGCATCAACAGCCACGCCTCCCTGCTGCCACGCTGGCGCGGTGCGGCGCCGATCCAGCGCGCCGTGGAAGCCGGCGACGCCGAGAGCGGGGTAACCGTGATGCGCATGGAAGCTGGCCTGGACACCGGCCCAATGCTGCTCAAGGTGGTCACCCCAATCAGCGCCGACGACACCGGCGGCACCTTGCATGATCGCCTGGCCGAAATGGGCCCGCCCGCAGTCGTTCAGGCCATCGCTGGCCTCGCCGACGGTTCGCTGCAAGGTGAAACGCAAGACGATGCCCTGGCCACCTACGCCCACAAGCTGAACAAGGACGAGGCGCGCATTGACTGGACCCGCCCGGCCGTCGAGCTGGAGCGCCTGATCCGCGCCTTCAACCCGTGGCCGGTGTGCCACAGCACCCTCGATGGCGAAAGCGTGAAGGTGCTGGCCGCCAACTTGTCCACAGGCAAGGGCGCCCCGGGCAAAATCCTGTCCGCCAGCAAGGACGGCCTGGTCGTTGCGTGCGGCGACCAGGCGCTGAGCCTGACCCGCCTGCAATTGCCCGGCGGCAAGGCGCTGAACTTCAGCGACCTGTTCAACAGCCGCCGCGAGAAGTTCGCCGCTGGCAAGGTGCTGGGCCAATGAACCCACGTCTCGCCGCTGCCCGTGCCCTTGCCGCTGTACTCAGTGGCAAGGCCTCGCTGAACAGCTCGCTGCCAGCACAACTGGACAAGGTCGATGAACGCGACCGTGGCCTGACCCAGGACTTGGCGTTCGGCACCGCACGCTGGCAGCCACGCCTCGACCTGCTGGCCGCGCAACTGCTGCAAAAGCCTTTCAAGGCCGCCGACGCAGATGTGCAGGCGCTGCTGCTGGTCGGCCTTTACCAGTTGTTTTACACCCGCATTCCGGCCCACGCCGCCATCGGCGAAACCGTGGGCTGTGCCGACAAGCTGAAAAAGCCGTGGGCCAAGGGCATGCTCAATGCCGTGCTGCGCCGCGCCCAGCGCGAAGGCGAAGAACTGCTCGCCGGCATGGAGCGCGACCCAGTGGTACGCACCGCCCACCCGCGCTGGCTGCAGAAGGCACTGAAAGCCTTCTGGCCGGAGCAGTGGGAAGCCATTTGCGCCGCCAACAACGCCCACCCGCCGATGATTCTGCGGGTCAACCGCCGTCACCACAGCCGCGATGCGTACCTTGCACTGCTGGCCGACGCGGGCATTGACGCCAGCGCCTGCCAGTACAGCCGTGACGGCATCGTGCTGGCCGAGGCCTGCGACGTGCGCGGCCTGCCCGGCTTCGCCGAAGGCTGGGTGAGCGTGCAGGACGAAGCCGCGCAGCTGTCTGCCGACTTGCTCGAACTGGCCCCCGGCCAGCGCGTACTGGACGCCTGCTGCGCCCCAGGGGGCAAAACCTGCCACTTGCTGGAGGCCGAAGCCGGCCTGGCGCAGATGGTGGCCATCGACCTTGAAGCCAAGCGCCTGACCCGCGTGCGCGAGAACCTCGACCGCCTGCAACTGGACGCCGAGCTGATCGCCTGCGATGCCCGCGACACCGCCAGCTGGTGGGACGGCAAGCCGTTCCAGCGCATCCTGCTCGACGCGCCGTGTTCGGCCACCGGCGTAATCCGCCGTCACCCGGACATCAAGCTGACCCGCCAGGCCGACGACATCCCGGCCCTGGCAACACTGCAAGGCGAGCTTCTCGACGCCCTGTGGCCGACCCTGGAAGTAGGCGGCATGCTGCTGTACGCCACCTGCTCCAGCCTGCCGACCGAGAATACCGAAGTGATCGGCGCCTTCCTGGCCCGCACCCCGGGCGCCCGTGAACTGGACCTGGCCACCGAGGCCGGCCTGCGCCAGCCCCACGGCCGCCAGTTGCTGGCCCAGGAGGGCGGCCACGACGGCTTCTACTATGCCAAGCTGATCAAGATCGCCGCCTCACGCGGATAAGACCAAACGGTAGGGAGTAGCGGATGAAGATCATCATCCTCGGCGCAGGGCAGGTAGGCGGTACGCTGGCAGAGCACCTGGCCAGCGAAGCCAACGACATCACCGTGGTCGACACCGATGGCGAGCGCTTGCGCGACCTCGGTGACCGCCTGGACATCCGTACCGTGCAGGGCCGCGGTTCGCTGCCGACGGTGCTGCGCCAGGCGGGTGCCGACGACGCCGACATGCTGGTGGCAGTGACCAACAGCGACGAAACCAACATGGTCGCCTGTCAGGTGGCCTATTCGCTGTTCCACACCCCGACCAAGATCGCCCGGGTGCGTGAATCGTCCTACCTGACACGCGAAGAGCTGTTCGACAACGACCATATCCCGGTCGACGTGCTGATCAGCCCAGAGCAAGTGGTGACCAACTACATCAAGCGCCTGATCGAACACCCAGGCTCACTGCAGGTGATCGACTTCGCCGAAGGCAAGGCCCAGCTTGTGGCGGTGAAGGCTTACTACGGCGGCCCACTGGTCGGCCAGCAGTTGCGCCAGATCCGCGCGCACATGCCCAACGTCGACACCCGCGTGGCGGCGATCTTCCGCCGCGACCGGCCAATCACCCCACGTGGCGACACGGTGATCGAAGCTGACGACGAAGTGTTCTTCATCGCCGCCAAGAAGGACATCCGCGCCGTGATGGGCGAGCTGCGCCGCATCGACGAAACCAATAAACGCATTGTGATCGCCGGCGGTGGGCAGATCGGCGAACGCCTGGCCGAAGCCATCGAGAGCCGCTACCAGGTGAAGATCATCGAGATGAACCCGGCCCGATGCCGGCACCTCTCCGATACCCTGGAAAGCACTGTGGTGCTGCAGGGCAGCGCCTCGGACAAGGACTTGATGCTCGAAGAGAACATCGCCGACGCCGACATCTTCCTGGCCCTGACCAACGATGACGAAGCCAACATCATGTCGTCGCTGCTGGCCAAGCGCCTGGGCGCGGGCAAGGTAATGACCATCATCAACAACCCGGCCTATGTCGACCTGGTGCAGGGCGGTGATATCGACATCGCCATCAGCCCGCAGCTGGCCACCATCGGCACCCTGCTTGCGCACGTGCGCCGGGGCGACATTGTCAGCGTGCACTCGCTGCGCCGTGGTGCGGCCGAGGCCATCGAGGCGGTGGCGCACGGGGATTCGAAGTCGAGCAAGGTTGTGGGCAAGGCCATCGAAGACATCGCCCTGCCACCGGGTACCACCATCGGCGCCATCATCCGCGACGAAGAGGTGATGATCGCCCACGACGACACCGTGATCGCGTCGGGTGACCATGTGATCCTGTTCGTTGTGGATAAAAAACACATTCGGGATGTGGAGAAGCTGTTCCACGTTGGCTTGAGTTTCTTCTAGGAGAAGAGGGCATGCGCGAATCGCTGGAGAAGATGCTGGCCAAGGGTGTGGATAACCCATTGCTGCGGTTCGGGCTGGGGAAGGCCTGGCTGGATGAAGGCAATGGCGCTGAAGCGGCGGTGCACCTGGCACGGTGTGTGGAGCAGGATCCCAAGTACTCCGCAGCGTGGAAGTTACTGGGCAAAGCGCATCAGTTGCAGGGTGACCTGGCGGCAGCGCGCAGGGCCTGGGAAGACGGGATCGTGGCGGCGCAGGCCCATGGGGACAAGCAGGCCGAGAAGGAGATGGCCGTGTTCCTGAAGAAACTCAACAAGGCCTGAGATTGCCGGGGCTGCTTTGCAGCCCATTCGCGGGGCAAGCCCGCTCCCACAGAGATAGCGTGGGCTGCGCTGAACATCGCGACACAAGGCCGCTCCTTCAGGTGACCGCGATCCCATGTGGGAGCAGGCCGAGAAGGAGATGGCCATGTTCCTGAAGAAGCTCAACAAGGCCTGAGATTGCCGGGGCTGCTTTGCAGCCCATTCGCGGGGCAAGCCCGCTCCCACAGAGATAGCGTG